>NZ_JANEWL010000091.1:0-20465 GCF_028069815.1 Citrobacter sp. Awk 2 | reverse complement strand
CATAATTACTTTATTCAATGAAGCGATTCAGTTTACATATTTTATTTATGCGTCAATGTAGCCTTTTCGCCATAAATATAAATCAGGTTTAATGAACCAATCAGGAATAGTAATGAACGAATATTTTATGTTTGCCCTGGCACTCTCTCCGTTACTACTGATGGTATTTTTAATATTGAAATTGAAAATGCCCATCCATTATTCTGTGTTGATCTCTTTAGTATTCACCGCCGCGCTATCAGCGATATTCTGGGCGATGCCGGTACAGAATCTGCAAGCCGCAATAGGCTATGGCGCACTGAAGGGATTATGGCCGATTGTGATTGTGATCCTCGGCGCTATCTTTAGTTATAACGTCATGCAGGCAACCAAAGCGCTGGATATTCTGCGCGATATTCTCGCCAGCATTAGCGAAGATAAGCGTATTCAGGTGCTGCTGATTTCATGGTGTTTTGGTGGATTCCTGGAAGCCGCGGCGGGTTATGGCACGGCGGTCGCCATTCCGATCGGCATTCTCATCGCACTAGGATTCAACCCGCTGAAGGCAGCAATTGCGTCACTGGTGGCAAACACCGTACCTACAGCGTTTGGTGCGGTGGGTATTCCCGTCTCCATACTGGCGGAACAGGTTAACTTGCCGGTTTATACCCTGGGCGGAACCATTATTTTGCAGCTCGCGCTGTTTAATATCCTGCTGCCGTTTGTGATTGTCTGCATTATTGGCGGCGGCCTGAGAGCCATTCGCGGCGTATTTCTGATCACGTTGATTTGCGGCACCACCACGCTGGTTCCGCAATATTTTGTCGCCATCCATCTTGGCGCGGAATTACCCGCCTTTGCCGGTAGCCTGGTCAGCCTGTTTGCCGTGGCGATGGTCAGTCGCCTGCGCAAAGGGAAAACCGATCCCGAGTGGCGCATTGAGGTCAGCCATACCCGCGAAACCACGCCGCGCTCGGCAAAAGTGTTGTTCCGGGTTGGCTCTATTTATCTGTTTATTTTTGTGTTTATCCTGCTGTGTTCGCCGCTGTTCCCGACAATAAAAGGCGCAGCGTCCCAACTGGCTTCGGTGCTGCATTTCACGCTCGCTGACGGCAAAACGATGGCGCTGAAAGTTGAATGGGTGACCACGCCGGGGATGCTGATCATCTTTGCGACCATTATCGGCGGTTTTATTCAGGGAGCGTCCGCACGTGGGATGCTGGAAGTATTTATCAAAACGATTTTCCAGCTTAAAAACTCTATCGTCGCAATTATGGCGATCGTCGCGCTGGCCACGGTGATGGATCTCAGCGGGATTATCTCCACGCTGGCCCAGTCGATTGTCGATCTGACCGGCAGCTCGTACGTCTTCCTCGCCCCGGTGATTGGCGCGCTGGGCACGTTTGTGACCGGCAGCGATACCAACTCGAACATTCTGTTCGGCAAGCTGCAAACCATAGCTGCCAGCAAATTACATATCGATCCCAACTGGCTGGCGGCGGCCAATACCTCTGGCGCTACGGGCGGGAAAATGATTTCGCCGCAAAGCATCGCCATCGCGGTTTCTGCCACCAAAATGGACGGTCAGGCCAACCAGATTATGTCTGGCACCATGAAATACTGCTGCGCCTACATTGTGATCCTCGGCCTGAAAGTCGGTCTGTTTTATTACTGGTTTATGGCGTAACCCATTGTCAACCCCGTCAAATTCGCGGCAATCGTATTTGACGACACAGTGACCAAAAAGGTTTACACCGCCCCGGGAACGGAACGAGGCAACAGACTTTACGATTTGTCGGCGCTGACTAAAATAGCGCCGATGTTTCAAATCGAGGATTATTGTTATGTTGTTCTGGAAAAAGATGGTGAAGAAGTTCGACGCCTTTTCCGCGTTGATTCCACCACGCTACTTCCGCGTGTAATACCTGGCACTTATGCCTGATGGCGCTTCGCTTATCAGGCCTACATTTCACACTCATTTGTAGGCCTGCGTTTCACGCTCATTTGTAGGCCGGATAAGGCGCGAGCCGCATCCGGCAGCGACAGCAGCGTAAAATGCTCACCCCTTTCTCTTACGCAGTCCGCATGCTCTTAACACCGCCACCCACAGACGAAGCCACGCGAAACGGTAGACCAGAGGATGCTGAAGCCGCAGCAATGTCAGAAACATAGAGCCCCCTCGTGGCGCTACAGTACCGCTGCCCGATAGCGAATTTGCGGATCCATTATCTGGTGACGCGCATCTATCAGCCGCAGTTCATACGAATCATGCTCTTTCGTCAGCCGCATTACCGCATCGACAACACTTGTCGTTCGCTCCAGCGCCTGTTTATCCTCAAAGCCATTCAGCAACGAAGCCAACATCACACTGCAAATCAGATCCCCAACACCCACCGGCATTTTGGCAAAGGTATACAGCGGCCGGGCAATGTGTAACGTCTGTTCCGGTGTCACCAGCAGCATTTCAAACGCCTGCTTATCACGCGAGCAGTCGCCGAGATGTTTCACCAGCACCTTCTTCACGCCCCACGCCACCAGTTGCTGCGCCGCGTCCACCACTTCGTCAAAACTACGCAGTTGTCTGCCCGTCAGCACACCCAGTTCATAGAGATTTGGTCCCATTATGTCGGCCAGTTGAATGGCGTCATCGACAAAAAAGGCCTCCACACCCTGCGCGACAATGCAGCCTTTTTGCGGATCACCCATCACCGGATCGCAAAAGTAGAGCGCCTGTGGGTTACGCTGACGAATGGTGGTAACCGCGTGCTTTACCTCTTCGCAGTGACGTTTATCACCGAGATAACCCGACAACACGGCATCGCACTGGGCGAGCTTTTGCAGATCGTCCAGCCCGCTGATGATCGCACTCAACTCACCGTGCGGCATCGCCATCCCCTGCCACATCCCGTACTGGGTATGGTTGGAAAACTGTACGGTGTAAAACGGCCAGACATCAATACCCGAGAGCTGCATCGGCAACACCGCGGCCTTATTCCCGGCATAGCCATAAACGACTGACGACTGAACAGACAACACGTTTTTCATTTTGACTCCGTCTAACGAAACGTTGGCAGCAGACCCAATACGTCAAGAACAACTGTCAGGTAGACAACCGCTCCGCAGAAAATCACCAGGTTGAGCACGGTGTTGTTGCAGGGCGCTGTATACGTGGCTGTCGGAAAACGCTTCCGCGCGGCTTTCACCAGGAACGGCGGCAGGATCACACTCCAGATGGTAAAGGCCAGACCGGCATAGCCGATTGCGTGCACAAAACCGTTCGGGAAGAAGAAGCAAACGGCGGCTGGCGGGAAGTAGGTCACCAGCGCAGTTTTCAGGCGGCCCACGCCGTTATCCGGGAAATGAAACAGGTCGGCGATATAATCGAACAGACCGAGGGTTGCCGCCAGCAGGGAACTGGCCACCGCGAAGTTGCCGAAGAAGGTCAGGATCAGGTCCATATAGCGGCTGGTGAACAGTTCACTGATCGCCTCGACAAACACGTCAATATTGCCGCCTTTAGCGATAATCGGCGGGAACGAGGAACGGCTGATGTTGCCCATCGTGACGCCCAGCCAGAAGATATACAGCAGCAGGGCAAACAGCGTACCGATGATAATCGAACGCGTAATATGTGAGACACCGCCCTTGCCATACAATTTGACCAGGCTCGGCACGTTACCATGGAAACCAAACGAGATAATGCAGAACGGTAGCGTCATCAGAATATACGGCAGGTACTGCGAATTCGGCAGCGCTACCGCCACGCTGTCCACGAGCTTCGCCACTTCGATATGACCGACCAGCCCGGAGAAGGTGGCAAAAAACGCGATAAATTTACCGATAATCAACACGGTAGTGATGCGCCCAACCAGCAGTGAGCTGTACCAGGCAATCGCCCCGACCAGCATACTGACGATCACCACCGAGATATTCGCCGGAAAGCGCACACCGCTGTATTTGAACACAGTTTGCGCCATCACCGCTGACGAACCAGAAATATAAGCATAGGTCAGAATATACAGCACAAAGCCGAAAGCGATACCGACCACGATATTCCACTTTCGGCCTAATAAATCCTGGGTAAAGGTATTAAAACTGGCACCAGCGCCATAATGCAGGTTAACTTCGACCAGCATCAGACCGGTTAATAACATCATGATGGCAATAAAAAGAAGAATAACAGAGGCGCCGGGAAACCATACGCCGGCCATCGCAATCGGCAAGGAAAACATCCCGCCACCCACAACGGTTGCAATAACCAACATGGTTCCGCTAATCAGTCCGGGGGTACTACTCTGTCGCTCAATGGCATTAATATCCATGATAAATGTTCCTGTAGACTATTCGTTATAATTACAGCTGTCATTTGTACATCATGCGGATAATAAAAATGTCGGAGTCAGGGTTTGCTTCTTTTAGTTATGTCACGGTAACGGGCACCGCAAAGGCTTCCTGTTCATGGAAAAAGAAAACAAAAAAGCCCCATCAGTGATGGGGCCATAAAAATAATTTAGATATAATCAAAGCGTGCAGTAAAGAAGCGTAGCTGCTTCGGCTCGTAAATAAACTTCAGCCCGCGAATATCTTCTTTATGCTGGTAAAGTTTAATGATGCCGTCAGCCACCACATCCATATGCGCGTAGGTATAAACGCGGCGTGGAATAGTCAGACGCACGGTTTCCAGTTTCGGTCTGTGATGTTCGCCGGTCACATTATTACGACCCGCAGAGATAATTCCGCGCTCCATACTGCGTACGCCAGTTTCCACATAGATGCTGGCAGCCAGGCTTTGCGCAGGGAACTCGTCCTGCGTCAGATGCTCACAGAAGCGACGCGCATCGAGGAATACCGCGTGACCGCCAACCGGTTCAACAATCGGTACGCCTGCGGCTTTCAGCTTGTCGCCCAGGTAGCGAACCTGCTTCACACGGTGCTCAATATATTCGTACTGCATAGCTTCGCGTAGGCCAATCGCCATGGCTTCCATGTCACGTCCAGCCAGGCCGCCGTAAGATGGCATCCCTTCGTAGACTACAACTAACTCTTTGGCAGAAGAGAACATTTCGTCATCGTTCATGCACAGGAAACCGCCGATGTTCACCAGACAGTCTTTTTTACCACTCATGGTACAACCGTCGGCATAGCTGAACATCTCATGGACGATCTCTGCGATGCTCTTGTTCTCAAAGCCCTGCTCTTGCTCTTTGATGAAGTAGGCGTTTTCCACGCAGCGAGTGGCATCGTAGAACACTTTAATGCCGTGTGCTGCCGTCAGTTCACGCACCGCGCGCATGTTCGCCATCGAGACCGGCTGGCCGCCCGCGAGGTTAACCGTCACCGCCAGGCAAATATACGCAATATTCTCTGCGCCTTTTTCATCAATCAGCTTTTGTAATTTTTTAAGATCGATATCACCTTTAAACGCAATATTCAGACCGGCATCGTGCGCTTCGTCACGAACGATATCGAAAAACACCGCACCATTTTTTTCCTGGTGATAACGGGTTGTGGTGAAATACATATTCCCGGCAACATATTGCCCCGGTTTAATAGCCAGTTGCGATAACAGGTTTTCTGCACCGCGGCCCTGGTGAGTCGGAACAATATGTTTAAAGCCAAACAGTTCCTGAACAGTCCTTTCCAGATGATAGAAGTTTTCGCTGCCCGCGTAGGCTTCATCACCCATCATCATTCCGGCCCACTGCTTATCGCTCATCGCGTTGGTGCCACTGTCAGTCAGCAGGTCAATATAAATATCTTTCGAGTTTAACAGGAAAGTATTGTAACCCGCTTCCTGCATTTTCTTAAGGCGCTCATCACGCGGGATCATAGATACAGTTTCAACGCTTTTAATACGGAAGGGTTCTGCCGGATAATTCATTTTGTTTCTCCAGTAACAGTGGTCATGTACGTATTAATGTGAAGTAAAGCATATCGGGTTCATCAGTAAGCCTTGATGAAATATAACTATTCACCTCCTGAACCAGGGGGAGAAATAATGTGCAGGCACTATGCAAGATTTGATTGATTATGGAAATAGCACGGTCAACATTAATCATTGGCAATAATTTAAAAAGCTGTAAATGTGAGTGATGCAAATCACATGGCTTTTTTTTACCCGTTCATATTCAACAAGTTTTTTTTTGCGTTTCGATTTGCCATTCGTCGTAGTGTGTCTGCGGAGAGTGGAAATACTGAAAACTTAACTTTCCAGGCTGTGCTCGTAATGTATTGCTCAATGAGTACACCCCAATTTGTGAGAGTCGGATCACTTCGCGGGTTTATATTTGTGATTCACATCACCAAAAGTGTAAAGCAAAGTGTACAAAACATGCTTGTTTCAGAGTTTGCTATTTGCTTCAGTGAGTTAGATCGCATTTTTGGCCTGATGCAGACAGGCGTTGTTTTCTGGAACGCGGGAATATTTGGGCGTGTAAAAGGTGATGAATTTATACGCTGAATAATACCGGATTTATTGGGATGAGGGCGTTTTCTATTTATTCCAAAAGCGTGCTAATCGCGCTTATTTCATTGTATTTACATCTGGACTTCACCCGAGGTACTGGCGTAATTTACAGGGGTTTTATTAGCGCGATGCGAAGGTGCTACCAACACCCCCGCATCGCTGATCACAGTCACTATTTACAAGGAATAGTCACCATGACTGATACGCATTGTATTGCAGTTTCGTTTGATCCAGAAGTGCACGCCGCAGATAACCGTCGCCTGAAGGTGGGATATGCGAGCCGTTATCCCGATTACAGCCGTCTGCCGGTGAAGTACGTCCAGTTTCCGTCCATCGTGATGAAGGGGATGTGGCTGAAAGCCGCCGGATTCGACACCGGCACCCGCGTCGATGTGCGCGTAATGCAAGGCTGCATCGTGCTCACCGCCCAAACGCCCCAGCCCGAAGAGTCAGAACTGATGCAATCGCTGCGCAAAGTAGAAAAGCTCTCCGCGCGCAAGCAAAAGCAGGTGCTGGAGTTTATCGGAGTAATTGCGGGGAAAGCGGTGAAAGCGTGAGATCTGGCAGCTACTAATACCGCTTCAAGGTAAAACCCGATAACAGCAAGGGAATTTAAATGAACCAGGGCCATAAATAAGGCCCTGGATTGTGATTAAGGTAGCATTCAGATATTGGCGACGATTTCTTTAATCAACGGCGGGCCTTTAAAAATAAAGCCTGAATAAATCTGAACGAGGGTTGCACCGGCAGCTATTTTCTCACGCGCGGCAATCACCGAGTCGATACCGCCAACACCAATAATCGGCAGTTGACCTTTTAATTCCTGAGACAGCTGGCGAATAATTTCTGTACTTTTTAATTGCAATGGTCGACCGCTCAGGCCCCCCATTTGATCGCAATTTTTCATTCCCTGAACGAGAGAACGATCGAGAGTAGTGTTAGTTGCAATTACGCCATCAATATTATGACGAACTAAACTGTCAGCAACCTGGATCAGTTCTTCCAGAGAAAGATCCGGCGCGATCTTTACCGCCACCGGAACATATTTATGGTGGATCGCTTGCAGATCATTTTGCTTATTTTTAATTGCCGTCAGGAGATCGTCCAGCGCCTCGCCGTATTGCAGTGTACGTAATCCCGGCGTATTTGGTGAAGAGATATTAATCGCGATATAACCGGCGTAAGCATAGACTTTTTCCATACAAATCAGATAGTCATCTTTGCCATTCTCTACCGGGGTATCTTTATTCTTACCAATATTAATCCCCAGAATACCGTCAAAATGCGATTTTTTAACGTTCTCAACCAGGTTATCAACCCCCAGGTTATTAAACCCCATGCGGTTGATCAAACCTTCCGCATCGACCAGACGGAACAGACGCGGTTTATCGTTACCCGACTGAGGCCGCGGCGTCACGGTACCAATCTCAATGGAGCCAAATCCCATCGCGCCGAGTGCGTCAATGCACTCCCCATCTTTATCCAGTCCGGCAGCAAGCCCGAGTGGATTTTTAAACGTCAGCCCCATACAGGTAACCGGTTTTGCGGGTACTTTCTGGCGGACAAGCGCTTCGAGCGGCGTGCCGGTAATGCGACGTAATTGCTGGAATGCCAATTCATGAGCGCGCTCTGGATCGAGCTGAAAAAGGGCTTTACGAACGAAGGGGTAGTACATGAACTCTCCTGGATTCCCAGTGTGCAAACTGGGGGCGCATTATGTGCGATCGCGAGCAAAAAGGGAATTGACCTGCGGCAATAAATAGCAATCGTTTTCCTACATACAATTTACGATAAACTCACTTTCTGTCTGAGCTATTTTGCTAAAGAGCGAACCAAAAGCTACTGCAGCGCAGAACGTTCATTCGGGTGCAGTCAGAACTGAGAGGAAAGTAGCCGGTATCCGACAGTATTTCAGCGTCTGCTTCGTCATTACGCCGGTTACAGCACCCGTCCTTTGGCAACAAGGGCTCCTGCGCTATCCATTTTCGCGACTGGCCGTACTACACGGCTTCTTTCAGGATCTCAAATTCCATCGTCTTCTTACCCAGAAGGCGCTGAAGCTCCCAGACCAGCTTCAGAGCAGCAGTAAGCTCAGAAGCGGGAACGACTTCCTCTACGGCCGCAACGACGATAAGGCTGTCTTCTTGGTACTGCTTCTTCCACATTAACAGCAGGCCTGGCTGAATACCGTGCAGGCGGGCACATGGGAGACATTCATGCCTGCTCCATCGTTTGCTGGATAATGGCGATCTTCTCCTAAAGAATTTTACGTTTACGGACTTCTTGCCCTAACAGGATCCCAGTCATCTCAAAATTGGCGTTAGTGTTAGACATATATTCAAGCCTATCTCTTATCTGGAGATACAGCTACTGTCTGGTGTTTCAGGGGGCTACATCAGTAACAATCCTGACACTGAGGGTATCAGGTCTTTCCTCAATCTCACACGCCGATTATCTGAGCAAGAATTTCTGTATATTTAGTGCATTTACAAACATATCTGATTTCGTAAACTAGATTTCAGAATTGAAAATTGGTTCTGAAAAAGGTAGACCAGTTTAGAACCTGAGCTGACTGCAGGAAATGGAATGGTTTATTCGATAAAACACGGCATTGTCGAGCAGGACGGGTATCCAATCGATCCCAAATTGCTTTTTAGACTTGGCAAATTTGTAGCTGATGATAGAGACAGCGAAACTACTTTGGTCATCTCAAAACGCCCAGCTGAACTGAAATTTCGGTTCAGCCATGAACCATCGCCTTCATTCAGATTGTTTTTCAGGGAGGCAGAGCTTACTCCTGATCAGGTGAATTCTTTGGTGGAATACGGTTATTTTATTGCTGATGGCAAACGGGTGTATTTTGTCAGTGACAGACTTAAGGATTTCTCCGTATCTGCCTGCAACAAGCTGTCACTCCCCGGATTGCTCAAACTACTTCGCAAACTATACAGTGATGGACTTATTGACACTCTTCCATCATCCCTTGTAGAGAAGCTCAGGGCACAGCAGCAGAAAATATCACTCCACGATAAACTCTTTGTCAGGGAACTCTACCCCTACCAGAATGAAGGGGTTGCATGGCTGACCTTCTGTGCAGCCAACGGTGTGGGTACCATCCTTGCCGATGATATGGGTCTGGGTAAGACTGCTCAAGTGATTGCCCTGTGCTGCGATGTTCTCGAACACAATCCTGAAGGTAGGATCCTTATTGTTGTACCCAATCCTCTGCTGGCCAACTGGATCAGAGAATTTTCTTTTTTTGCTCCTTCACTCAGACCTTTTCTCCATTATGGGCAGAACAGGAGCGGTCTCAGTTCAGATCTTTCCGAGCACAATATAATTGTTACTCCCTATACCGTATTGAGTTCCGATATTTCGATGCTGGAAGAAATCCCGTTTGACCTTGTACTTTATGATGAAGCCAGTATGTTGAAAAATCCTCGGTCGGGAAGATCTCTTGCAGCAAGACGTCTTGATTCTGTTGCTTCCGTTGCAATGTCGGGAACTCCTGTAGAGAACTGCCTTCTTGACGTCTGGGCTCTCTGTGACCTTGTTTTCCCCGGTTTTCTCGGAAACGAGCAGGATTTCAGATCTCGTTATGTACATCGCAAACTGTCCAAAACGCTCAATACGGATCTACACGGGCTTGAAAACAGTCTCCGGCAGATAACCCTGCGACGTATGAAAAAAGATGTCCTGACACAGCTGCCTGAAAAAATGGATATTCACAGAGCTGTTACCGCAGGAGACAAGGAACGAAATACCTATGAATCCATCATTGAGGAGATGCAGCTGGATGCGGCAAACGGAGGAGGAGGTATGCTACCCCTGATCAACAAACTACAGCAGTTTACTGCACATCCGGCTCTTCTAGATCCGAGCATACCCCATGATGTCAAATCCCTATGCCTCCACAGCGCCAAATTCGAACTACTGATGATGGAACTGGACGGCATAGAACAATCCGGAGAAAAAGTCATCATCTTTGCCACATTCCAGAAGGCACTCGATCTGCTAGGTGCTGCAGTTAGGGAACGTTATGGCATCACCCCAGGAGTGATTGACGGACGGACTCCAAATGAACAACGGCAGCCGCTGATTGACAGATTTTCCAAATCGTCCGGATTCGATCTGCTGCTGTTGCACCCTAAAACAGCCGGTATGGGGCTAAATATCACCGCTGCCACCAATGTAATCCACTATTGCCGACAGTGGAATCCGGCCCTTGAGGCACAGGCTACGGCAAGAGCATGGAGAAACGGACAGAAATCTGTGGTTAGTGTTTATTACATGTATTACGCGGATACTGTCGAAGAAATGATCGATGAACGGATACGAATGAAACAGAAGCTTAGCGAGCAGGTTGTTGCAGTGGCCGACTATAAAGAAACAGACAAACAGCTGATGCTGGAATATTTGGAATCGATAAAAAAATGACAGATAAAATTGAATTACAGGAAAATGATTTCCGCCCTTCTGCTGCGAGGCTGGTCGAAAGCCTCCGTGATACGGGATACAGTGAAAAAGCGGCATTTGCTGACATTGTAGACAATTCAATAGCAGCTAATGCTACGAAAATTTCCATCGAGCTCCAATATCTGATGGGTGAGTTCCGAGTAGTCATTACCGATAACGGTGATGGAATGACTGAGTCCGAGCTGAAGAATGCGATGCGGTATGGTTCCGAAAAACGGCCGAATCCGAAGTCACTGGGCAAATTCGGAATGGGGCTGAAAACTGCGTCTACGGCATTCTGCCGTAGACTGGTGGTACTTTCACAGAAAGAAGGAACTGCAGTAGGCCGTATCTGGGATCTCGATACGATTAGTGAAAAAGATCGCTGGGAACTCGAGACCCCAGATGAAAACGACTATTACGACGATTTCAAAGTTCTTGAGGATTTCTCCGGAAATTCAGGCACCATGATTGTCTGGGAAAAAATTGATCGTCTGATCAAGCCAGGCAGTGATAGACAGATGCTTGATCAGATCCGGACCCTCGGCAAGGAACTTGTTGACGAATTGAGTGCCGTCTTTTTCAAATATCTTTCCTCCGGAAACGTAGAAATTTCACTCAAAATTGCGGATGAACCCGAAGTCCTTCTCCAAGGATGGGATCCCCTGTCTACTGAACTTGTTACCAGTGGCGGGGCCCGTCCCCAGCTCTTGAAAGAAAAGAAAATCCGCGTCGAGCTCAACGGAAACAGCTATTCTTTCACAATCAGAGGAAGCCTGATTCCATCGCAGAATGAGCTGACTGCGGAAGAGCAGGAGGCTGTGAGATACGGATTGGATAACCAAGGGTTCTATATCTATCGTGAAGACCGATTGATATGGAATGACGGCTGGCCTCACCGAATGTATAAAAAGGAAGGTAAGATCACCCGTCTGCGTGTCGAGCTTGTTTTCTCCCATGAACTTGATGATGTATTCAGTATCGATTTCCGCAAAAGCCGAGTGATAATCCCTGTTGAAATCCGTAGGGAACTGCAGTCGCTGATTGCTCCATGGCGTCAGGCACTACTTTCCGTTCCGTCAAAAAAACAATCTGAACAGTCGGGTTCGACACGTGCACATGGTCCTGCAGATAATGCGATAGATAAGCAGAAAAACCGTACAAAAAACTCCGATATAAATGTTGATGGCGAAACAGTCACCATCAGAAACCAGAACCAGCCCAAACCTGCAGTAATCAACGATATACGCGTCTATGAGGACAAGACTGTCAGGGTTCACGAAGAAAACTCCCTGATGGGTGACAATCTCTGGGAGCCGTCATGTGACATTGATGGAAATACCTGCGTAACACTTGGGAAGTCGCATCCATATTTCCTGAGAATGTATGATGTCTGCAAGGACAATGTAGAAGCCATGAAAGCTCTCGACATGCTTCTGTGGAGCCTTGCAAATGCCGAGCATGGTGAATACTCAGAAGCGAACAAGCACACCCTGAAAGGATTCCGCCAGAAGGTCAGTGAGAGTCTTCGTTATCTCAGCCTTGAACTGCCGGATCCGGAGGAGGATTTAGAATGAAATATGAATACGATCTGGCCGATTTCAAGCGTTACCTTAACGACAAAAACCACAGTTACAGGGTAGATGGACTGATTTTCTGGCAGAACAGGATTCCGTTGCCGATTGACCTGTTCAATCGAATATTCGATGAATCAGATCTGATAATTGCAGATTTTGTCTATCAGGTAGCAGCAAGCGCTGCCGTTTTCAGCGAAAAAGAGTCATTCGAGAGTACCTTCGGGCTGGAAGTGACAAATCTTCCAACCGACAAGCTTAAAGCGGAAATACCAGCACTGTCCACGTGGGTGGATGAACATCTGCCTGAAAATTGTAGAATTGTCCGTATGATATATGAAATCGCGGAGCTTCTGGGTCTTTCAGAGTTCAGGTTTTCCGGTGATAGGATCGCAAAATCGCTTGCTCACCAAGGGAAAAAGTATGCCCGTCTATTCATGCCGAGTCCGGTAAAGGATCTGGTGAACAACATTCAGGGATGTGACACAATCGGGCAGGACAATACTGACATGTTCGGTAATATCATTGCCGACCGTTATAATATTTACCGTTCAGGTTTCAGTGATGCCTTGGCTATCATATTCAATGCCCTACTCGAATTTAGGCTCCTATTTTCTGGAAAAAGCGGTAATCTGCCTAGATTTAGGGTAATGATGACTGCTCCTGACGACATCGATATTCGTTTCGGTAAAACAGCCGACGGTTCATTGTGGGAACCTGGTTACGGGGACGATCATTTCATTACCATCAATACTGAACATCCCGTGATGAAAAATCAGGCGAAAGACCAGGGCTGTGCACTGGCCGAATTGCTGTTTTTTATGGGGCAGTATGAAAACTCTCAGTTTTCGGACCAGAACAAGAAATTTATTGAAAACATGCGACAGACAATATCCAGAAATCTCTGGATCAAGTATGACTAATTATTCTCATGCAAGGACGGGACAAGTATGCTTTCAGAACTGGATATGGTGATGAACTGGTTCAAAAATGAACCTGAATCGGCATGGCAATTCGATGAGATCGGATTCGATGATGAAACAAGAACGGTTCTATCAACAACCGGACTGACATTGCTGGACCATACAGCACGGATGGAAACTGGAAGCGGGTATCACTGTTATATACCATGCCAGTATCTGATGTATATGCTAAAGATCGGGCCATTTGTAAGACTACTGGACAACTACATCTCTGTATTCGAAGAAATCAAAAAAAATATGTTTCCGGCAGAATTCGAAGCAATGATCGAAAGCGGAACGTCAAACGAGAAGGCGCTCGTTTCTCTGGACATCTACAGCCGCAGTAACTTTTTCTGGGCTTTCAAAGATCCCAGAACAAGACTTGAGGCAAAAAATCTAATAAACACGAGCTCAAAAACTGGGAAAAAGAGTTATAGGCAATCCGATGATTTTGTCAAATCGGTCTTGCTGGCATCATTGCCGGTCCCGAATGTAAGCTCGGAAACACTCGGTACCCTGATTCTTGAGCTGGTGCGTTCTCAAGAAACATATGATTACCTTCAAAGGAGATATATGCCCAGTCTTCCTTATATGTTCAGTGCTCCTGATGGGGATGAACTGCTGTTCAGAATAATGACAACCCTTGGCTGGTCCGGTCAGTTTGAGCCTTTACTGGGGACTGACCCCGATGCCGAATTTGTTTCATGGAATGATATAGACAGAGCATTTCTTCTCCGCCCATCTAGGGAACCCGGCAATGCGCTGTATGTCCAGAATCCCGTCCATTTTTCTGTTCCGCTGGAGAAATATATTTTCATCAGAAAGGGGCTCTTGGATACTCCCGATTCACTTGAAAAAATATCGGTTCTGGTTTCCGGTTTATGGCTAGGGATGAGTATCCGGAACAGAGAGGGCAAGTTCTTTTTCGAGTCATCGACCAGAGCCTCCGTATCCGGACCTAGAGTGACCGGTGGAACGAACAGAATCTTCTATGGGGCACCCGGTACGGGAAAAAGTTACAGGGTCCATGGTGAAATGAGTGACGGTGCAGAAAAGATTGTCACAGTTTTCCATCCTGATACTCAGCATAACGATTTTGTCGGTGCCCTGAAGCCTAAAATGGAAAAGGATGAACAGGGCGAAAGCAGCATAACCTACAGTTTCAGACCTGGCCCCTTTACCTGCGCTCTCATACTGGCCATTGCTCGTCCAGACAGAAAGGTCTGTCTCATTATCGAAGAAATCAACCGTGCTTCTGCTGCAGCTGTCTTCGGCGAGCTTTTCCAGCTTCTAGACAGGGAGCCTGATGGAACGAGTACCTACAGTATCAATGCCACTGATCCGGATATGATCGCGTATATTAATACGGAACTAGGTATTATGGGATGTACTCCTGTCGATAGCCTACGGATCCCGTCCAACATGTCTCTACTGGCTACCATGAACAGCAGTGATCAGGCAGTTATGCCGCTAGATACTGCATTCAAACGGCGCTGGAATTTCGAATATCTGCCAATCGATTTATCAAAACCGGAGATCCCACAAACCGAAATCGTTTTCACCACCAATTCAGGAAAATATTCGGTACTCTGGCGCGATTTTGCTCAAATTATTAATGACACCCTTGTCGAATGTGAAATAGCTGAGGATCGTCTGATCGGCCCGTTTTTCCTAGATTCTAAAGAATTGGAAAATGGGGAAGCAGCGAAAGCTGCCCTTGGCGGAAAACTGTTCATCTATTTGTGGGATGATGTGCTGAGACATGTCGGACACCAGAAAATATTTGCGTCTACCTTCAGGACTTTCGGCAACCTATCTGCAGCATTTCGCAATGACATGGCTGTTTTCTCCACTGCCGTAGAGAACAGACTTGAAGGGGTGGGCACTCCTGTTGACATGAACAGAGATCCGCAAGATGTTGCCAGCTGATATTCTGTATCTTTCAGACAGGACACCTGTCACCGATCGCAGTATTCCTGCAACCGTGCTCGATGAGCTGAGAAACAGGGGGCTGCTGGCTCCCGACATGCAGAAAATCCATTTCTGTGGTGTCATGTCTTTCAGTGGAGGTCTGGCTGTATTTCTGCCACGAAATAACAGCTCTTCTCGTGAATCGCAGGCTCTTTCAGCACATTATCTGCTCCGCTCACTCCTGAAATTTTACCGAGATAGAGATACCGGTGTTTTTGATGGGGATGCAGGAACCGGACTTATCGGTGGTGAATCCCTGTCGTTGGCAACTGCACTGATTGACGACTATCAGACGAATGGTCTCTATGTCCGCCGGATTAGAGTCGATACAACCAACTCCGGAAAAGTTGTATGGCCGGAGACTATTGCTCGAGGGACTGCCTATCCTAGCCCATCAGGGCCTGTATATATCGATTCTGTAACCACACGTTCGCGCTACCTCACCGATAGCGAGACAGCAAAGATTCATGCCTCTGTAATGAGGGAGCTCTATCAGGTATACGGCATGCTCTGGACAGGCACTCAGGGCACTCCTGAACGACTGCAGAATGTTCCGCGTCCTGAGGGAAATGTTTTCTCATGGGTTGTACACCTAAGAAGAGAACTGCAGTTCAGCTATTCCGAAAGGGATATTTTCCTTTTGCGCAGACTGATCATGTATCTTGAAACAGGGAGAGGAACGGGGAATGGCGGGGTTCTTATCGGTGTCAGGAAGTTTCACAGTCTGTGGGAAGCCATGTTGGATGAATGCTTGGTGGGTAAATACCGAGTTAACAATAAATTGCCTATACCCGTGTATCGGGCCGGCAGTGACAAGTTTGTTCCCGTTGCCAACAAGAACCAGAGAACGGATACGGTTCTCCACAATGCAGAAAAAACGCACGTCGCGATCATAGATGCCAAATACTATGATGCGAAGACACCGGATAGTGCTCCTGGTTGGCCGGATCTGGTAAAACAGTTTTTCTACCAGAAGGCGCTTTCTTACCTAGTGCCGGTCGGTACCCACATCACAAACCATTTCATTTTTCCTGGAACAGAAAAGCCACTCAGGGCTGTCCATGTTGCGGAAAGGGGAAAGGTTCTGGTTACGGAAGCTGACTGTCTGTCCGAATATCCGCCGATTCATTGCCATTACCAGGATCCCCTAGAACTACTTCGACTGTATTCAACTGGAGAAAAGCTGGTAGAACTGACTCGCGAAATTTTTACAGTCCGAAAAGATTCGGACTATGCCTAGAAATGTCGACAGACATGAGACCCCCTCATTGATTGATCATCCGTACAGTGATACTATCGCCGGGAATAAAACCGGATAAGGTGAGTATGGGATGGACAGTAAGAATAAATTCCAATATATCAAAAAAATGAGAAAAAAATTAGGCATAGGTCGCACCGAATTTGCCAATCTTCTCGGACTCGGTGCCGCCGGTGAACGTACGGTCCGAGGATGGGAAGAAGAGGAACATGAACCGTCTTCCGTCAAATGGCAGGCCATTCTCGATTTGGAAAAGAAGATGACTGAATATCTGGAAAACGCACCTTTCCGCCAGAAGCCTGAAAATGAATGCAATTTCACCTTCATCGATCTGTTTGCTGGTATCGGCGGTATTCGTCTTCCTTATCAGCAGCAGGGAGGGCACTGTGTATTCTCATCCGAATGGGACAAGTTCTCCCAGAAGACCTATCTAACGAATTTCGGCGAAATGCCCCAAGGTGATATCACTAGAATTCCGGCATCCGACATTCCTGATCACGATGTACTGCTTGGCGGATTTCCATGCCAGGCTTTTTCACAGGCCGGTTTGAAAAAAGGTTTCAGCGACACCCGTGGAACCATGTTCTTCGAAATCCAGCGGATCATGACAGCCAAGCGTCCAAAGGCATTCATGTTGGAAAATGTCAAGCAACTGCAGGGACATGATAAGGGCCGTACCCTGAAAACCATTCTCGATATCCTGCGGGGCAACGGAACCCATTCCGTTCCGGACGATATCCCGATTAGTGAGGATGCCCGCAATGCTCTGTCCGAAAAACTCAATTACTGGGTTGATTACCGTGTACTGCGTGCAGGTGACTTCGGTGCCCCCCAGAACCGTGAACGTATTTTCATCGTTGGTTTTGACCGTGACTATTATAGGGGCGTGGATTTCGACAGTGTATTCAGATGGCCGGTACCTCCTATGACTCCGACCCGTGTTGGTGACATTCTGGAAGACCTCGATCGTCTGCCTCTGTCACAAGACAGATATACCATCTCGGATAAACTGTGGATAGGTCACCAGAAACGGAAACTGGAACACAAAAAGAAAGGTAACGGTTTCGGCTATTCTCTTTTCAACAAGGACAGCGAATACACTAATACCATCAGTGCCCGTTATTACAAGGACGGCTCCGAAATCTTGATTGACCAGTCACATTTGGGTAGGAACCCGCGCAAGCTGACCCCACGCGAATGTGCACGTCTACAGGGATTCCCTGACGACTACATCGTCGATGCTGTTTCACAGGGCCAGATCTACAAGCAATTTGGCAACTCTGTCTGCATGAATGTCATCCGTGCGGTCTCAGAACAATTAGTCGAAACTATGAAAAAAGCCGAAATACTGGCTGGTAAGAACCAGAGTCTGGAGCGAACAACAGGCTAATGACCCTACTGTGGAAGAAAATGTCGTGATGTGATGCCCCCCTTTCCTGAAGCAGCCAAGGTAATACTGCCACGGTTTGCGTTTGCTATGGGAGTAAATCACATTACTACATATGTACCCTTTTCATTATCACAATATTCCTCAGTGTTAGACTGCATACTGCGCCATCCACTTCCGATCTGATGGCTTCACCACTTTTTTACCAATCTAAGCATCCCAGCAAAACGAATCATTCGCTTTTAGAGATCTTCCGGCTGATCTTGATCCGCCATCTCCGGACAGCTTTTGTAGCTTAAATTAATTATGCCCGCTGCCGCTGGTATTCTCTCGGAGAGTGATATCCCAGCGCGCTGTGCGGGTGGGAGACTGATTTAGTCATCATCTTTCCTGTCTCTATTTTCTTCCTAACTGGCATCTTGGCTACAAAGATAAACTTCCGCCTATGGAACAGAGCTGCCAACAGATTAGGTTTAGCTCTGTGCCATAGCTGTATCAGGTCAAATCCGAGCGAATATAATTAAACATATATGCTAAATATTACCCCGATTGATTTTCGCATAGTCAAACGGCGTAATCCCCTTCTCTCGATTTGCATCCAATAAATCCGCCCACCATTGCAGCATTAATTTGCGTTTATCCAAATGTTCAGCTTTATGGATATACGCAGCCGTACCGAATTACGTTCCATATGGCTCATCTGTCGCTCAACCGCATCTCCCGACCATAGCCCTGATTCAATCAACGAACTAAAGGCCATCGTGCGGAACCTGTGACCGCAAACCTCAACCTTGATGTCATAGCCCATCACCCGCAATGCACTGTTCACCGTGTTTTCACTCATCGGCTTACGAGGATAGTGATCGCCAATAAAATCAGCTCATGCTCGCCTCAGAACTGCTTCATCTGCTTCAGGATCGCCAGCAGGGCCATAACGGTTCTCCTTTCGTCGTACTGTGGTGGGTATATAAGCAATATCGAATCAAAATATATGCTCATCTCTATACTCACAAGCAACTTGATGTAGGGGGATTCAGATTGACTTCTGTTGAAAGGAAAATCGCGGAAAGCCTTGCGTGGCGTGGATTTCAGGCACAAAAAAAGACGTCCGTTGACGTCTATTGATGTTCCGATGGTGCCGAAGGCCGGACTCGAACATCGCATTTAACCCTATGTTAAAAAAGTAACAAAACATAACAGACAATTTTCAGTACCAACAAATATACCAACAGTCCCATTCGGTGATTATCGAACAGCGTGATAACTCATTAGTATACCTACAGCTTAAATCTCTTGACGAGTTGTTGGCAAGAACAACTCTGACATTCCGTGTAAGGAAGCTAAAGTAATATTAGATAGAAATGGCGTGTCAATTATGTCCCCTCTTACAAAAAACGTCGCTTCTGCTACCCACATCATAACTAGACTAAAACTAACAGCCCTTCTTCCTTTAACCAGCCGAGTGCGTTAGCGTCATTGAAACAGTTTCTCATGGTCATTGATGGAGAAAGTATGAAGGATATGATCGTCGAAATACTACAATACACCCTGAAAAAAGATTCTGGATCTGACTTTCATCAGATCATGCATGAAGTCAGTGTTCCACTTCATACCCGGAACGGTATCGATGTGGTTGCGTACGGAAACTCTCTGCACGATGCTGACAGCTACTACCTGATACGGGCTTTTGAAAGTGAAGAACAGATGGAAAGCGTTCTTGATGATTTCTATGCAAGTGCGGGTTGGCGCAGTGGCCCACGAGAAGCAATCATCAGTCGAATTGAACTCAGTTTAAAATCAGTTCTATCACTACCACAAAGCGGCATTGATGGATTGAGATAAAGCGAGCAAAGGGGGATGCGCTGTTAAGTGGGTATCCTCCGCGGTATAGAATTTAAACTAAATTAACATAATTCATTGATAAATAAATATATTTTAAAAATCTCGTTCCTGCTTCTAAAAATAGCACTTTTTGCTAAAACCCTCTAAGCCCCGTCTTGTAACAGCACTCAAACTATTCCTTTCTAATCTGTACAAAAAACACTCATTTACGCAATAATTCCGAAAAAACAGGTGTTGATTATCATAAGCGATATTCGAATAATAACCTCATCAAAACAACGACGAGGAAATATATGAACGAAAGAAAAAGATTTATCCGTTTACCTGAAGTACTAAATAGAACTGGCCTTTGTAAGGCTTGGATTTATCGCCTGATTAGTCGTAATGAATTCCCAGCCCAAGTAAAACTTGGTGAAAGAGCAATAGCATTCTTAGAGAGTGATATTGATAAGTGGATTGATGAAAAGATTTCTTTATCACGTAATAAAGTAACATAAAAGCAAAATCATAATGTTTTCGGTGCAGCCGGTTAATCTATTAACTAAAAATATAAACGTGGGAGGTTTTATGT
>NZ_JANEWL010000090.1:0-21080 GCF_028069815.1 Citrobacter sp. Awk 2 | reverse complement strand
ATATTGAATTATGCAGGAAACGGTATTGGTAAGGCTCATGTGATTCCCGCTATAAACGAAGGGTGTCAGATTTCATTCAATTAATAAGCCCTTAGAAGGACATATCATGAGCCACTCTTTCTCGCAAAATCCCTGGTACAGTGCTGATATTATTCGTCGCTATAAACCCGACTTTACCCCACGTGTCGCCTTTATTCTGGGGTCCGGTCTGGGCGCGCTGGCTGAACAAATTGAAGGTGCTGTGGCTATTTCCTACGAAAAGCTGCCGGGTTTCCCGGTGAGTACCGTCCATGGGCATGCCGGAGAACTGGTGCTTGGTCATCTGGCAGGGGTCCCGGTAGCTTGCATGAAAGGGCGTGGCCATTTTTATGAAGGCCGTGGTATGGCGGTAATGACTGACGCCGTTCGTACGCTGAAATTACTGGGTTGCGAATTGTTGTTCAGCACTAATGCCGCGGGATCTTTACGTCCTGAAGTGGGGCCGGGGAGCCTGGTTGCACTACGCGACCATATCAATACGATGCCGGGTACCCCGATGGTTGGGTTAAATGATGAGCGTTTTGGCGATCGCTTCTTCTCATTGGCGAATGCTTATGATGCAGATTACCGCGCCATTCTCCAGACCGTTGCGGCAGATGAAGGATTCCCTCTCACTGAAGGCGTATTTGTTTCTTATCCTGGACCGAACTTCGAAACAGCAGCTGAGATTCGCATGATGCAAATTATTGGCGGCGATGTGGTGGGCATGTCTGTTGTACCTGAAGTTATTGCTGCTCGCCATTGCGACCTGAAAGTTGTGGCAGTATCAGCGATTACCAATCTGGCGGAAGGATTGGGTGATGTAAAACTGTCCCATGAGCAAACACTGGCAGCAGCCGAACTTTCTCGTCAGAACTTTATCAATCTGATTTGTGGTTTCTTACGCAAGCTGGCCTAAATACACAATAACAATAGCCCCGCATCAGGGGCTTTACCCTACGGCAAGGAATAAAAAATGGGTATTATTTCCCGATTAAAAATTATGTCGTTTTTGCAATATTTTATCTGGGGTAGTTGGTTGGTAACCCTGGGTTCATACATGATAAACACCTTACATTTTACGGGGGCCAACGTTGGCATGGTATACAGCTCCAAAGGCCTGGCGGCGATTATTATGCCTGGCATTATGGGGATCATTGCCGACAAATGGTTACGCGCGGAACGTGCGTATATGCTGTGCCATCTGGTCTGCGCCGGTGTGTTGCTGTATGCCACAACCGTCACGGATTCGGACACGATGTTTTGGGTCATGTTAGTCAATGCCATGGCCTACATGCCGACGATCGCATTATCGAACAGTGTTTCCTACTCTTGCCTGGCAAAAGCGGGTCTGGACCCTGTCACATCATTTCCACCCGTACGCGTTTTTGGCACCATTGGGTTTATCGTGGCTATGTGGACAGTCAGTCTGATGGGGCTGGAATTGAGCAGCGCACAGTTGTATATCGCCTCCGGTGCATCGTTGCTGCTTGCGCTTTATGCTCTCACGTTGCCGAAAATTCCGGTTGCAGAGAAAAAAGAATCAGCAACACTTGCCAGTAAGTTGGGACTGGATGCGTTTGTTCTGTTTAAAAACCCGCGTATGGCAATCTTCTTTTTGTTTGCAATGATGCTGGGGGCGGTACTGCAAATTACCAACGTCTTTGGTAATCCGTTCCTGCATGATTTCGCCCGTAACCCTGAGTTTGCCAATAGCTTTGTGGTGCAATATCCTTCAATTCTATTGTCGGTTTCTCAGATGGCAGAAGTCGGCTTTATCCTCACTATCCCGTTCTTTCTCAAACGCTTTGGCATCAAAACGGTGATGCTGATGAGCATGCTGGCGTGGACGTTGCGCTTTGGGTTCTTTGCGTTCGGCGATCCTTCTCCGTTTGGTTTTGTGCTGCTTCTTATGTCGATGATTGTCTACGGCTGTGCGTTTGATTTCTTCAACATCTCAGGTTCGGTGTTTGTGGAGCAGGAGGTCAGTTCCAATATACGTGCCAGTGCACAAGGGCTGTTTATGACGATGGTGAATGGTGTTGGTGCATGGGTAGGTTCGATTTTAAGCGGTATGGCTGTCGATTATTTCTCTATTGATGGAGTAAAAGACTGGCAAACCATCTGGCTGGTATTTGCTGCTTATGCACTGGCGCTGGCGGTTGTATTCGCATTGTTCTTTAAGTACCAGCATCATCCAGAAAAGTTGGCGACTAACTCATTGGCACATTAATTTATATATCACTGGCGAGTAAATACTCGCCAGTTTGCTTTATAAGCGACAGCAATGCGTAAAGAAGTAATTCCCTTTTAGGGTATTGAGGCTGACAATGGCACATTATTAATTTTACGCTATATATCTATTTTCATGCCTGTCTTTTCCCAACGTACTCTCTATTATCTGTATGCATATCGGATATCTGGTCGTTAAAACTCTTTTTTATCAGGTAATGTGGTAAATTCCAGACCTTATCCCTCATTCATGGAGTGCAACAGTTATGGAACGTGCCCATCGTATTGATCTGAAGTTATTGCGTTATTTCCTTGCTGTTGCAGAAGAACTGCATTTTGGTCGGGCTGCTGCCCGGTTGAATATGTCGCAACCCCCTTTGAGTATTCATATCAAAGAACTTGAACATCAACTTGGCACTTTGCTGTTCATCCGTCACTCCCGTAGTGTTGCGTTAACCCATGCAGGGACTATTTTGATGGAGGAGTCCCGTCGTTTGTTAGCCAGCGCCAATCAGGCATTGGCACGCGTAGAGCAGATTGGTCGTGGTGAAACAGGACGAATTGAACTTGGTGTTATCGGTACGGCAATGTGGGGAAAAATGCGCCCGGTCATGCGGCGTTTTTTGAAGGAAAATCCCAACGTTGAAGTGCTATTTCGCGAGCATATGCCGGCAATGCAGATGACGATGCTGGAGCGGCGTGAGCTGGATGCAGGAGTATGGCGGATGGCGACTGAACCTTCGCCTGGATTCACCAGCTTGCGTTTGCATGAGTCCTCTTTTCTGGTAGCGATGCCAGAAGAGCACCCACTGGCCGCGCTTGCAGCGATACCATTGGAAGCGTTACGGAACGAATATTTTGTCACGATGCCTTCCGTTCATACTGACTGGACATTTTTGCAGCGTGTTTGCCTGAGCGTCGGCTTTACGCCAATGATTATTCGCGAGGTGAGGGAGCCGCAAACGGTACTGGCGATGATCAGTATGGGGATTGGGATTACCTTAATCGCAGACAGTTATGCGCAGATGAACTGGCCGGGAGTGGTGTTCCGCCCGTTAGAGGAACGTATTCCGGCGGATTTGTACATTGTGTACGACCAACAACAGGCAACGCCCGCGCTGGAGAAACTGGTAGCGGCATTGACGATGTGATGTCTGTGCCGGATGGCGACTAACGTCTTATCCGGCCTACGCGTGTAGTGTTGTCTGTGCCGGATGGCGACTAACGTCTTATCCGGCCTACGCGTGCGGTATTGTCTGTGCCGGATGGCGACTAACGTCTTATCCGGCCTACGCGTGTAGTGTTGTCTGTGCCGGATGACGACTAACGTCTTATCCAGCCCACGCGTGTGCGGTATTGTCTGTAGGCCTGATAAGCGCAGCGCATCAGGCAAGACCCGAACCTGCTGCAGGTTCGAATCGTTAAATTTTGCGCATAGCAAAAAGGCGCCTTTAGGGCGCCTTTTTACATTGGTGGGTCGTGCAGGATGACTCGCTTCGCTCGCCCTTCGGGCCGTCGCCGTAAACGGCTCCGTTGTCTCACTACGTTCGACCCGAACCTGCTGCAGGTTCGAATCTTTCATATCGCAGATAGCAAAAAGGCGCCTTTAGGGCGCCTTTTTACATTGGTGGGTCGTGCAGGATTCGAACCTGCGACCAATTGATTAAAAGTCAACTGCTCTACCAACTGAGCTAACGACCCGAAGTGGTGGGTGATGACGGGATCGAACCGCCGACCCCCTCCTTGTAAGGGAGGTGCTCTCCCAGCTGAGCTAATCACCCACTTCGGTACTTCATTTTATTGTAAGAAATCCAGCTGGCGAGAAAGTGGTGGGTGATGACGGGATCGAACCGCCGACCCCCTCCTTGTAAGGGAGGTGCTCTCCCAGCTGAGCTAATCACCCACTTCTCAATTTCTTACTTTACACGGCGGAGACTACTTAAAGTAGTTGGTGGGTGATGACGGGTTCGAACCGCCGACCCCCTCCTTGTAAGGGAGGTGCTCTCCCAGCTGAGCTAATCACCCCCGCTGTGTGGAGTCGCATTATAGGGAGAGTTGAAAATGAGTCAACGCATTTTCTAAAGAAATTGTTCGTTCGTCGTAAATTTAAGCAAAACGATCGCAAAACAATCCATGTCGCATGATTTGTATACGAAAATGGCAAAGCGTGATGTTCCAACCTGAACAACATTGAGGAATCAGACCACAGTGATAGAATACCAGCCTGATAATCTTCCCAGGATTTGCCGGTTGTCGGCATCTTTATAAACGTAAGGCCATTTCATGAAAATCAAAACTCGCTTCGCGCCAAGCCCGACAGGTTACCTGCACGTCGGCGGTGCGCGTACTGCTCTTTATTCCTGGCTTTTTGCACGTAACCATGGCGGTGAGTTTGTGCTGCGTATTGAAGACACCGATCTCGAACGCTCCACGCCGGAAGCTATTGAAGCCATTATGGATGGCATGAACTGGCTGAATCTGGAGTGGGATGAGGGCCCGTATTTCCAGACTAAACGTTTTGATCGTTACAATGCTGTCATCGATGAGATGCTGGAAGCAGGTACGGCATATAAATGCTATTGCTCCAAAGAACGCCTGGACGCGCTGCGCGAAGAGCAGATGGCGAATGGCGAGAAACCACGTTACGACGGTCGCTGCCGTCATAGCCATGAGCACCACGCGGATGACGAACCTTGCGTCGTACGCTTTGCGAACCCGCAGGACGGGTCCGTTATTTTTGATGACCAGATCCGTGGGCCGATCGAATTCAGCAACCAGGAGCTGGACGACCTGATCATCCGCCGTACTGATGGTTCCCCGACTTATAACTTTTGCGTTGTGGTTGATGACTGGGATATGGAAATCACCCACGTCATTCGTGGCGAAGACCATATCAACAACACCCCACGTCAGATCAACATCCTGAAAGCGTTGAACGCACCGGTCCCGGTTTATGCTCACGTATCGATGATCAACGGCGACGACGGCAAAAAACTCTCTAAACGTCACGGTGCGGTCAGCGTTATGCAGTATCGCGACGACGGCTACCTGCCAGAAGCGTTGCTGAACTATCTGGTACGTCTGGGGTGGTCCAGCGGCGATCAGGAGATCTTCACCCGTGAAGAAATGATCAAACTGTTCTCTCTCGGTGCGGTGAGCAAGTCTGCAAGCGCGTTCAACACTGAAAAACTGCAGTGGCTGAACCACCACTACATTAATGCACTGGCGCCAGAATATGTGGCGACACATCTGCAGTGGCACATCGAGCAGGAAAATATCGATACGCGCGTTGGCCCGCAGTTGTCTGAGCTGGTAAAACTGCTGGGTGAACGCTGTAAGACGCTGAAAGAGATGGCGCAGAGCTGCCGCTACTTCTACGAAGACTTTGCTGAGTTCGATGCCGATGCAGCGAAGAAACACCTGCGTCCGGTTGCCCGTCAGCCGCTGGAAGTGGTTCGCGACAAACTGGCTGCTATCAGCGAATGGACCGCGGAAAACGTGCACCACGCGATTCAGGCAACCGCTGATGAGCTGGAAGTGGGTATGGGGAAAGTCGGGATGCCGCTGCGCGTAGCCGTAACCGGTGCGGGTCAGTCTCCTGCGTTAGACGTTACGGTGCATGCGATTGGTAAATCTCGCAGCATTGAACGTATTAACAAAGCGCTCGCGTTTATTGCTGAGCGTGAAAGTCAGCAGTAAGACGGGTTAAGAGATAAAAAAACGGCAGGCGCATAGCCTGCCGTTTTTTTTGGTATTTATTCAGACTCATCAATGCCCAGACGGGTCAGGAAAGTGCGAATACCTTCGCGCGAAATATACATCGCCAGTTTTTCCTGTTCCGTTGGCGACATGTTATCCAGTGCGCTGATTATCTGACGGCAGGCGTGGCTGCGAACCACGTGTGTATACTCGGCAAGCGGTTCTTCTGCCTGATAAAATTCTGGCACCTTGCGAAAAGCTGGAATATTGAGCAGAAACTCTCGGACGCCTGCATCAATATGAATAAGCCTTGCGCGACCACCTTTAACACCGGGAAATTTTTCGGTTGTCCAGTTTTGCTCTCTGATCCAACGATTGACGGTTTGTTTGGCGACACCGAGGCATTCAGCCAGCTCTTCGGTGGTCATTTTACTGCGTAATTTTTTCATATTATTTGTTGTCGCGAATCCCTAAGCGTTGTAACAAACCCGTAATGCCTTCACGCAGGATCAGCGACGTAAACATTTTCTGTTCTGATGGCGTCATTTCTTTGGCGAGTCTTATCAGTAGAGCTTCGATGGAGGTGTCACCTGATAAAGATAAATTATCTGATAAGCCTTCCGCTGAACGCTCAGCACTGCGAATGTATTCACGAACTTGTTCGGTAACGTGAACCAGACGGGCTTTACCGCCCTGAACGCCTGGTTTGGGCGAGGTAGCCCAACCTTCCTTGCGCACCCATTTATTGATGGTCTGTCGGCTGTATCCGGTCAGATTAGCAAGTTCTTCTGGCGTCATCCGTTCCTTGAACATAACGATTCCCTGAATAGTCGTGGGGTTAATTAGTGGCTCATTTTATAGCACCATTTTAGTAGAAACCGTGACGCGTTTAACTACTGAATGCGAGTTGTTGCGCAATGTTCTTCATTTGCCTGCTTTTTCAGCGATTGAATTCTATGAGTTAATTTTGCCGTTGACACACGCGAAGGGAATTCATATGATGCCGCCCGTCAACTCGACAAGCTTTACGTGACGGGGCTATAGCTCAGCTGGGAGAGCGCTTGCATGGCATGCAAGAGGTCAGCGGTTCGATCCCGCTTAGCTCCACCAAATTTAATCCCAATGAATTTGGTACGTAAACGCATCGTGGGGCTATAGCTCAGCTGGGAGAGCGCTTGCATGGCATGCAAGAGGTCAGCGGTTCGATCCCGCTTAGCTCCACCAAAATTGAAACCCTCGCTGAAAAGCGGGGGTTTTTTGCATCTGCTTCCTGCCTATGTTTCTCGCTTATTTGCTTAGATTGCTGGATAACAGACATAAAAAAACCGGGGAGAATATCCCCGGTTTGGTAACGGCTGTATTGATGTCGTCTTACAGCACCAGTGCTGCAATGGAAGCAGACAGTACGCTGACCAGCGTAGAACCGTATACCAGTTTCAGACCAAAGCGAGAAACCACGTTACCTTGCTCTTCGTTCAGGCCTTTAATTGCACCTGCAATGATACCGATAGAAGAGAAGTTCGCGAAGGAAACCAGGAATACAGAGATAATGCCTTCAGCGCGCGGAGAGAGCGTAGAGGCGATTTTCTGCAGGTCCATCATTGCGACGAATTCGTTGGAAACCAGTTTGGTTGCCATGATACTGCCCACCTGCAGCGCTTCGCTGGACGGCACACCCATCACCCATGCAATCGGGTAGAAGATGTAACCCAGGATGCCCTGGAAGGAGATGCTGTAGCCAAACCAACCGGTAACGGTAGCGAACAGGGCGTTCAGGGCAGCGATCAGCGCGATGAAACCAATCAGCATTGCCGCAACGATAATCGCAACTTTGAAGCCTGCCAGAATGTATTCACCCAACATTTCGAAGAAGCTCTGACCTTCGTGCAGATTGGACATCTGAATATTTTCTTCGCTGGCATCAACGGTATAAGGGTTGATCAGTGACAGAACAATAAAGGTGCTGAACATGTTCAGAACCAGCGCAGCAACAACGTATTTTGGTTCCAGCATCGTCATGTACGCGCCGACGATAGACATGGAAACGGTAGACATCGCCGTTGCTGCCATGGTGTACATGCGGTTGCGAGACATTTTACCGAGGATATCTTTATAGGCGATAAAGTTCTCGGACTGACCCAGGATCAGGGAGCTAACGGCGTTGAAGGATTCCAGTTTGCCCATACCGTTCACTTTGGATAACAGGAAACCAATCGCGCGGATGATAACCGGCAGAACACGGATATGCTGCAAAATACCGATCAGGGCGGAAATGAAGACGATTGGGCAAAGCACTTTCAGGAAGAAGAATGCCAGGCCTTTATCATTCATACTGCCGAAGACAAAGTTAGTCCCTTCATTAGCGAATCCGAGCAGTTTTTCAAACATCTCGGAGAAGCCTCTTACAAAGCCCAGGCCGACATCAGAGTTCAGGAAGAACCATGCCAGTAACACTTCGATAACAAGCAATTGAATAACATAACGAATGCGGATTTTTTTACGGTCACTGCTTACCAGCAGTGCGAGTACCGCAACCACGGCAAGGGCCAGGACAAAGTGAAGAACGCGGTCCATATTTGCTCCAAATTTGAGGCAGATTTAGTTTTCGTGCACATTCTATGTAACAACAGTAAAGAAAACGAGATCAAACACACACTATAATAAGGACCTGTGACGAGATTCAAAATTAGTGATCGGTGATACACTTCCATTATGTTTAGTATGGAAGTGAAAAGTTATGTCACTGTGCTAATCTCATAACAATAATCAAACATCTTACCGGCATTTCCAAATTTCTTACCGTTCCATAGACAAACGCTATCAGAGAAATCAACTTCACCCATTAAAATGAATTTGATAATCATTCTCAATAGGCGTAGCTTGAAACATAGCAAAGGCTATGTTTCTGAGGCACTAAAATGACTAACGATCGCGTTGAGAG
Organism: Citrobacter sp. Awk 2; assembly: GCF_028069815.1. Classification (NCBI taxonomy): domain Bacteria; kingdom Pseudomonadati; phylum Pseudomonadota; class Gammaproteobacteria; order Enterobacterales; family Enterobacteriaceae; genus Citrobacter; species Citrobacter sp. Awk 2. The sequence continues at coordinate 12,190 of NZ_JANEWL010000090.1, read as the reverse complement.
TAGCAGTGGACGGGCAGCGCGCAAGTTGAAGCTCGCATTAATGGGACCTGCGTTCATCGCGGCTATCGGATATATCGATCCCGGTAACTTTGCTACGAATATCCAGGCAGGGGCCAGCTTTGGCTACAAACTGCTGTGGGTTGTGGTCTGGGCAAACCTGATGGCTATGCTGATTCAGGTGCTGTCGGCCAAGCTTGGCATTGCCACCGGTAAAAACCTGGCGGAACAGATCCGTGATCACTATCCTCGTCCAGTGGTTTGGTTTTACTGGGTACAGGCCGAAATTATTGCGATGGCGACCGATCTTGCAGAATTTATTGGCGCTGCGATTGGCTTTAAACTCATCCTTGGCGTTTCGCTGCTGCAGGGGGCTGTGCTCACGGGTATTGCGACATTTTTAATTCTGATGCTGCAGCGTCGCGGGCAGAAACCCCTGGAAAAAGTGATCGGCGGTTTGTTGTTATTCGTGGCCGCGGCATACATTGTCGAGCTGATCTTTTCCCAACCGAACCTTGCGCAGCTTAGCAAAGGAATGGTTATACCAAGTCTGCCCAATTCTGAAGCGGTGTTCCTGGCGGCCGGTGTGCTTGGCGCTACCATCATGCCGCACGTCATTTATCTGCACTCCTCCTTAACCCAGCATTTGCACGGTGGTACGCGCCAACAGCGTTACGCAGCGACGAAATGGGATGTGGCTATCGCCATGACGATTGCCGGATTTGTGAATCTGGCGATGATGGCGACCGCAGCAGCCGCGTTTCACTTTAGCGGGCATACCGGTATCGCAGACCTGGACCAGGCCTATCTGACGCTTGAACCGCTGCTGAGCCATGCTGCTGCTACCGTATTTGGTTTAAGCCTGGTGGCAGCAGGGCTTTCCTCTACCGTGGTTGGCACGCTGGCGGGGCAGGTGGTTATGCAAGGTTTTATCCGCTTTCATATCCCGCTCTGGGTGCGTCGTAGCGTCACCATGATGCCGTCATTTATTGTGATTCTAATGGGGCTTGATCCCACCCGGATTCTGGTGATGAGTCAGGTATTACTCAGCTTTGGTATCGCCCTGGCGCTGGTACCGCTACTGATTTTTACCAGCAACAGCCAACTGATGGGGGATTTAGTTAATAGCCGTTGGGTGAAACAGATAGGCTGGGTGATTGTGGTGCTGGTCGTGGCACTGAATATTTGGCTGCTCGTCGGAACCGCGCTCGGATTGTAACAGGGCTTTCATCTGCTGTGGTTACCCGGTCAAGCCGGGTAACCCTCATGATTATTTTTTATTTAAGTGGCTACGGTATGTATCAAGTACCACTGCAACGATTATCACGGCCCCTGTTATAAAACGTTTTGTCGGCTCGCTTGCGCCAATTTGCGCCAGTCCCGCTGCCAGAACGGAAATAATCAACGCGCCAAGAAACGTACAGATAATAGAGCCACGTCCTCCCATCAGGCTCGTGCCACCAATCACAACGGCGGCAATCACCTGTAGTTCCATGCCAACGCCGCTATTGGGGTCGGCGGCTTCAAGACGGGCAACCTGAAACAGCGACGCCAGACCGGATAATCCCCCCATCAAAGCAAAGACTGCGATCTTATAAGGACCCGGATTTATACCTGACAATCGAACGGCTTCTTCATTGGTGCCAATACCGATCAAATGGCGACCAAATACGGTTCGCGTCAGCACCAGATGTCCAGCGACAATGACAACGATCGCGATAATAAAAGAAGGGGAGACGCCAAAGAGAATGGGGTCGGCTAAATAATCATAAATAGAACCGATATACGCGGTCCGCGAGTCAGTTAACTGATACGCTGCTCCGCGGGCCATTTCCAGAACGCCCAGTGAGACGATAAACGCCGGAATACGCCAGGCAACGGTAATCAGGCCCGTTAGCGCCCCAACGAATGTGGCGAGTGCTACGCCTGAAAGCGCGGCCAGCCAGGGCGTCCAATGAAAATTTAAATAGGTGACGCTGACGACCGCAGCAGCAAGCGCCAGCAACGATCCAACGGAAAGGTCGATGCCGGCAATGATTAAGATAAATGTCATCCCCACCGACATGACGATTAAATCGGGGATCTGATTCGCAATAGTGCTGAAAGTGTTCATGCTCCAGAAATGAGAACTGAGGCATGAAAATAGGACGATCATTGCGGCTAACGCTCCGAGCAACCCGATATAGCTACTTAGACCTTTCCATGACGTCGGTATATTTCGTTTCTCTGCTGCCGCTTGTTTTGTCGCAAAATTGTTTTTCATTTTTTATCCCCGGCTACTCGCTGACAGTCTCTTCTGAATGCTGATAGGCCGAAAATGCAGCCGCTAAAATGCGATCCTGGCTCCAGTTATCACGTGTAAATGTGTTCACTAACTTGCCATCGGAAATGACCGCAATACGATCGCAAACCAGCATCAGTTCGCGCAGGTCGCTGGAAACGACAACAACGCCTTTTCCCTTCGCCGTTAACGTATTCAGTAATTGATAAATATCTTGCTTGGCACCTACATCAATACCGCGAGTCGGCTCATCAAATAAGACGACTTCACAGTCTCGCTCCAGCCAGCGGCTAATGAGAACTTTCTGCTGGTTACCACCTGACAGGCTTTCCACAGCCTGTGAGGTGTTCGTTGTACGAACGCCTAAATTTTTGATGTGCTTATTCGCTAATGTGGTTTCACTCAATGTGTTAACGACCGACAGATGGCTAATTTTGTCGCTGTTACCCAACGAGATATTTGCGGCAACCGACTGTGGTAGCAGAAGCCCTTCACCTTTACGATCCTCAGTGACTAAGGCGATACCGTGTCGGATAGCTTGTGCAGGCGAACGGATCACCACCGGTTTTAGTGGAGTGCCAATCAGTAATGTGCCACTGTCTATTTTGTCCGCGCCAAAAATAGCGCGTAGCAGCTCTGTCCTGCCAGAGCCGACCAGGCCACTAATGCCGAGCACTTCGCCACTATGCAAGGTAAACGACGTGTCGCGAATGATTTTCCCACGCTTAAAATTTTCCACTTTCAGGATGGGCTGACCTGCCTGGCGTCCACTTAAATCAAATGAACTTTCTAAATCGCGGCCGACCATCAACGAAACAAGTTGATCGCGGGTATAACGTTTAATATCGTCCACGCAAACCAAATGACCATCACGTAGTACCGCGATGTCATCGGCTATCATCGCAAGCTCATCCAGTCGGTGAGAAATATAAATTATTGAAACGCCTCGGGCTTTGAAGAGCGCTATTTGTTTAAACAGCAGTTCGACCTCACGACTACTAAGCATGGCCGTCGGTTCATCCAGAATCAGTACCCGGCTTTCACCAATCAGGTTTCTGGCGATTTCGATCATCTGTTGGTGACCAATACCCAATTCGCCCACCAGCGTATTTGGATCGACTGATTGCAGCCCAACCATTGCCATTACCGGACGGGCCATTTCTGCTAGCTTTTTTCGATCGATCCAGCCGAATCGATGCGGAAGTTGTTCGAGAAATAAATTTTCTGCAACCGACAACGTAGGCAGTAAATTGAGTTCTTGCATAACCATGCGAACACCCAGCTTTTCTGCATCTTTTCGGCTCGCAGGTGCGTAAGGCTTCCCCTGATAAACCATTTTCCCGGTCGTTGCGTTGGTTAACCCGCCAATAATTTTTGATAACGTACTTTTCCCGGCACCGTTTTCTCCCGTCAGGGCCAGTACTTTTCCTGGATATAATGCTAGCGTCACATCCACCAGAACAGGTTCACTGTAGGTTTTACCTACCCCCTGTATTGTGAGGATTTCTTGCCCACTTTTCATATTCTGGCCTTATCCTGTAAGCCGCTCTGATACTCAATTGATGGCAGTACCACAGCGGCGCACTGTAATCCGCTTATTGTTTGACGATCAGTTTTATTGGTGTTTCTACGTTGCTGGAGAGCTCACTCTGTTTTTTGCCATTTTTTAAGGCATCAAGGGCGGCATCAATACCAAATACAGCTTGTTGAGAGGCAAATTGGTCCGCGGTTGCTAAAACACGACCGTCATTTAACATAGGCTTAATCGCTTCGATATTGTCATAGCCGACAACCAGAACCTGTCCTTTTTTCCCGGCAGAACGGATGGCGGAAACGGCACCTAATGCCATATTATCGTTATCGGCTAACAGTGCTTTGATATCAGGATACTCACTTAACATTGCCGCAGCGACCGCATTGGCGTTGTTAATTTCCCACTGGCCAGATTGAACAGAGACGACTTTCATACCGCCCTGCGCCATTGCATTTTGGAAGCCCAGAGTACGTTGCTGAGAGTTGCTGGAGGTAGGGATGCCCTCAATAATACCAACCTGATCGCCGGCCTTAAGATGCTTCGCTAAATAATCGCCAATTTCTTTTGCACCTTTTTGGTTATCCGGGCCAACAAAAGGAATATTCAGGTTTTTATCTTTAAGTACACCGTCATCAAATTTGTTATCAATGTTGATGACAATAATACCGGCATCAATTGCCTTCTTAATGACTGGTACAAGGGCTTTCGAATCTGATGGTGCAATGATAATCGCATCGGCTTTTGAGACAATCATTTGTTCAACGATCTGGATTTGATTTGCCGTATCTGTTTCGTTTTTGATGCCGTTAGAAATCAAATCAAACTTGTCGGCATTTTTTTTCTGATACTCTTTTGCTCCGGTTTCCATGGTCAGGAAAAACTCATTTGCCAGTGATTTCATCACCAGCGCGACTTTAGGTTTATGCGTCTGAGTATCGGCGGCAAAAGCAGGGGCGGTGAAAGTGGCGGAAAGCGCTAAACCGACTGTGGCACCGATAACACGATAAAACATTTTATTTTTCATGAAATTATCCTATAGGTGTAGGGGGCTGAATGATGCTCTAAACAGCTACTGCATACGATGATAAACGAGTGAATTGTTGGGCATATTTGATGCACCTTTACGTTCAACTTTCAACGAGGCAAACGCAGAAGCATACTGCGCTGCATTGATGAGTCCTTTACCGTTTGCAATGCATGCAGCCAGTGCCCCGGTAAAGGCATCGCCTGCTCCACTGGTATCGACCACGGCTGATTTATAGGCAGGAATATGCGTGAAAACTGTGCCATCAAAGATCAGACAACCGTCGCTACCTAACGTGATAATGACGCATTTTGCGCCTTGCACATAAATGCTCCTGGCGGCATTTTTGGCCGAATAGATATCAACAATGTTGATACCAGATAACGCTTCAGCTTCAATTTTGTTCGGCGTAATAATGTCAATTAAATGCAATATTTCTTTGATCTCTGAAACATAAGGTGCCGGGTTCAGGACAACCAGCGATTTTCCGAGTTTTGCCTGCATGATAGCGAAACGCGTGATCGGAAAATTATTCTCCAGCTGAGTTAAAAAAACTTTGCAATTACGGATGGTATCAATATCCAATAGAATATCTTCCTGGGTAAATGTTTCATTGGCCCCAAGATCGATACTGATCATATTGTCACCCGTGGCACCTGAAACCCATACCATTGCAATGCCCGTGGATGACATTTCATTTTCAAAAAAAGAAAAAGAAGAAATTTCAGTATTGGTTAAATATCTTTTGGCTTTTTTGGAAAACTCATCAGCTCCTAACTTAACGGTAAGATGAACATTGTTATTGATTTTAGCCGCGGCAACCGCCTGGTTTGTGCCTTTTCCTCCAGCATAAAAACGGGTTGCAGAGGCTCGGATGGTCTGGCCAATCTGAGGGAATGTCGTCGTTTCAGAAACAATATCGATATTAAATGAACCAAGTATGTAAATGCTATCATCTATATAGCTATTTTTTTTGGCATGAGCAGAAACCGATACAATTTCTTTGTGGCTTTTGAACCCATTCAATATGGTGTTGGTGAAAGACTGTTCAAATAATGATTCATCAGATGCGCTTTTTAATTGTGCACCACCATGAAATAACGAGAAAAGACTATTCTGACTTAATTCATTTAAGTCATTACGGATCGTGCGAGTTGTGACAGATAATTCCTTTGCTAATTCGCTAACATAAACCTTTTTATCGGTTACTAACTTAACCCGAATGGCCTTTTGTCTTTCTTGTTTTTTCATTAGCGCTCACCCCAGGTTTTATAATATTAAATTAATGTTAATATTTATCGCGCAAAGTTCAAAAAAAACACGATAAATCGGAATTTTTTTTTCCGATTTTGCGAATTTGTGAAATGAACAGGAAATTTACGGGAAAACAGGGGAGAGCGGATGTGACTGCTCGTCATCTGGCGATGGGCAAAGCGTGATGCAAAAAGGGCCTGGGTATAGACACAGGCCCTGGCTAACTCGATGATTTGTGTGAACAGTACTCCCCGCATGATGGGGATTTGTTACATTAATGGCGGTGCCCGTGGCCACGTCCACGCCCGCGATGGTCATCGCGATCGTTCCAGCCTTCACGATAGCCGCGCTCATAAGCTTTGCGCTTATCCCAGCCGCGATGATAGCCGTTGTCATGACGCCACCAACGATTTTTGCGCCATTCATAATTATGGTGCCAGTAATCCCGGTCACGCCAGCGCCCACCGTCCCAGTAGTTGCCGTAGTTATCGCGATCGCCAATTTGTAATTTAATCGACGGCAGCAGGGTAATTTCGCCAGCGTTTGCGGCCAGCGGTGCAAAAGCCAATAAGACTGCCGCCAGAATCAGTGACCTGAACATTCTTTCTCTCCTTCACGATCGAGCCGTAGCCGGCCTGTTAACGCAATATTACGGGGCAGTAAAGCCCCGTTTCATCGCCTTAACTCTTAAATCGTCAGAGAGCGCACTTTTTGTTAATAAATGTGTCTTTATTTCCATCAACCCAGGATGGCGTCGATCTCCGCACACTCTTCGGCAGAGAAATGACGGTTTGCCAGCATGCCAACGGCATCTTCAATTTGCGCAGGTTTGCTGGCGCCAATCAGTACTGACGTCACTTTATCATCGCGAAGAACCCAGGCTAACGCCATCTGGGACAGTTTTTGTCCCCGGCGCCCGGCCAGCGCATTAAGGGCACGGACTTTTTCCAGTTTTTGTGGGGTGATCTGGTCTGGGTTGAGAAAACGGCTGGCACTCGCTGCCCGGGAATCCGCCGGAATACCGTTCAGATAGCGGTCAGTTAATTGCCCGCCAGCCAGTGGGGAAAAGGCGATACTGCCCACACCTTTCTCCTGTAAGAGTGACAGCAGTCCCCCCTCAACCTCGCGTTCAAACATGGAATATTTCGGCTGGTGGATGAGACACGGTGTCCCTAAATCATCGAGTATTTCGATCGCCTGCCTGGCGAGATCCGTCGGATAGTTAGAGAGTCCTACGTACAACGCTTTCCCCTGACGCACAATATGATGCAGCGCGTTCATGGTTTCTCTGAGCGGTGTTTGGGGATCGGGGCGGTGATGATAGAAGATATCAACATACTCCAGCCCCATACGTTTCAGGCTTTGATCGAGGCTGGCAATAAGGTACTTGCGCGATCCCCAGTCACCGTAGGGACCTTCCCACATGGTATAGCCCGCTTTAGTCGAGATTATCAGTTCATCCCGGTACGATAAAAAATCTTCCTGCAGGATGCGACCGAAGTTTCGTTCAGCCGAACCCGGCGGTGGGCCGTAGTTATTCGCCAGATCAAAATGGCTGATCCCCAGATCGAAGGCGTGCTGTAATAAAGCTCGGCTGTTTTCGACCTGAGTGGTGTCACCAAAATTGTGCCACAGACCCAGGGAGACAATCGGCAGTTTAAGCCCGCTCTGACCGCAGCGGCGGTATTCCATTGTGTGATAGCGATTTTCGTTAGCCTGATAAGCCATGTCGCCTCCTTCCAGAATATATGTGCCTTTCAGTGTATACGGTTACACAATCGATTCTTCAAGGACATTTTGATCGTCAAAACTGTACACCCTGCTTTCCACCTCCTTCGCAGCGACATTCCTGGACAGTCATCACAGTTCTTCGATACTCAACATGAGGTTACCGTCAGAAGGATAGCTGTCATGCAAACCCCGTATTCCGTTGCTGATTATCTGCTGGACAGGCTGGCAGGCTGTGGCATTGACCATCTGTTTGGTGTGCCGGGCGATTACAATTTGCAGTTTCTTGACCACGTTATTGACCACTCAAGCGTGCGTTGGGTCGGGTGTGCGAATGAATTGAATGCGGCGTATGCCGCGGATGGCTATGCCAGGGTAGTTGGAGCGGGAGCGCTGCTTACCACTTTTGGTGTGGGCGAGTTAAGCGCAATTAATGGCATTGCAGGAAGTTACGCGGAATACGTTCCTGTCCTGCATATTGTCGGGGCACCATGTCGCAGCGCTCAGCGTCGTGGCGAGTTAATGCATCACACCCTCGGCGACGGTGACTTTCAGCATTTCTACCGTATGCAACAGTCAGTGACGATAGCCAGTGCAGTGCTGGATGAACAAAATGCCTGCTATGAAATTGACCGCGTGTTGCAGGCGATGTTAACGGAAAGACGACCGGGTTACCTGATGCTACCTGCTGATGTTGCGAAACAACCCGCCACACCACCGAGTGACATACTTATTGTTCCCTTGAGCGAGCCGGAAAGTAGTGTAGCTGCTGCGTTTCGCTATCATGCGCGTGAGCAGTTACTGGACAGTTCGCGCGTGTCGCTATTAGCCGATTTTCTCGCGCTACGCTTTGGCTTGCAGCCCGTTTTACAACGCTGGATGACGGAAACGCCGATGGCTCATGCCACGCTGTTGATGGGCAAAGGATTGTTTGACGAGCGACATCCGGCGTTTGTGGGCACATACAGTGCGGGGGCCAGCAGTGATTATGTGCGCCAGGCGATAGAAGATGCCGATACGATTATTTGCGTCGGCACCCGGTTTGTTGACACCCTGACCGCCGGGTTTACGCAAAACTTACCTCTTGAGCGAACGATTGAGGTTCAACCCCATGCGTCGCGGGTTGGGGGAAGCTGGTTTAACATCCCGATGGAACAGGCGGTTACTACGCTACGGGAACTGTGCCTGGAAATGTCGTTTTCGCTTCCGCCTGAACGTCCTTGTGCCGGGCGTCTGCAGGTTGAGAAAGGCCCTCTGACGCAGGGAAATTTCTGGCATACGGTGCAACAGTATCTGGCCCCCGACGATATTATCCTTGTCGATCAGGGGACCGCAGCATTTGGCGCAGCTGCGCTGTCACTTCCTGCCGGGGTGGAAGTACTGGTCCAGCCGTTGTGGGGGTCAATCGGTTACGCTTTGCCTGCTGCATTCGGGGCGCAAACAGCCTTCCCGCACCGTAGGGTGATCCTGATTATTGGCGATGGCGCGGCACAGCTCACCATTCAGGAGTTGGGAACCATGCTTAGGGACGGGCAAACACCTGTTATTTTGCTGCTCAATAATGACGGTTATACCGTGGAACGAGCCATTCATGGTGCGAACCAACGATACAATGATATAGCCGGATGGAGCTGGACGCTGGTGCCGCAGGCGCTAAGTCGTGAATGTCAGGCGGAATGCTGGCGCGTGAAGCAGGCTGTCCAACTGGAAGAGGTTCTGGCTCGTCTGGCAAAACCGCAACGCCTCTCGTTGATAGAAGTGGTGTTGCCGAAAGCTGACCTTCCCGAACTCTTGCGCACGGTGACCCGTGCGCTGGAATCCCGCAACGGGGGGTAGCTATTTATCGGGACGGTCAGCAATCATCATTGGTTTTCCGGCTAATAGCAGCCAGGCCGGAAGCATGACGATGCACAACAGCGGTAGTAGGGTGGTGTCCGGCACCACCACTGCCGCCATAAACAGGCTCAGCCATGCATCACGAGTGACGACCAGTACCAATCCCAGAATGGCGCAGGAGACCGTAATCGCGGCAGGAACGGCTTCGACATGGGCGTGCAGCATCAGCCCCAGCGCGACGCCAACGAATACCGCAGGGAAAATCCGCCCACCGCGAAAACCACTCGCAGCAGCCACGACCAGCGCCGCCAGCTTTATCACCGCCAGCATGAAATAGTCCGAGGCTCCCAGCGTCTGGCTAAATGCCATTTGCTGCATCTCATCCAGACCCTTAAACAGAGTCAGTGGTCCTCCGATAACACCCAAAATACCGAGGATAAAGCCTCCCGCGCCGAGGATCAGCACCGGGTGTTTCAGGCGATGTATCAGATGGTGCAAACGCGGCAGACACCATACGGCCACCATCCCCGCCGCGATAGCAATGGCCGCAACGACCGCGCCACTGAAGATATCGACCAGATGCATCTGCGTATAATGCGCGATAGGCAGCGAAAAGTGGGGATGAAAGAACAGGCTGGTGGTGAGTGATCCTGCCGCGGCGGCCATTAACGGTGCGAACAGACGGTCCCATAAGGGGACATCGTTGGAGCTGTTCAGCGTTTGCGAAAAGACCAGCGCAGCGGCAACCGGGGTACCAAATAGTGCCCCGATGGTGCCAGCAGAGGCGAGGATGGTCCAGTCCAGCTTCGCAATTCGCGGAAACATGCGGCTACCTATCGCCACTGCCAGCGCAATGTTAACGGTCATGATGGGGTGCTCTGGACCCAAACTGACACCCCCTGCGAGGCCAATAATCAGGGCGGCCAGCAATCCTGGCAACGCAGAGGTCGAGACGGGCATACCGATTAAGGGTTCACAGGCTGGGTCAGGGCCCGCATGACCATGACTGTAGCGGATGATGAGCCCGACCATGACCCCGGTAAGCGTGAGCATAGCAATAATCCAGAATGGAGAATCCTGGGCAATACCGATGCTTATGGGCAGACGTTCCCACAAAAATTGCTGTAAAACGGAAGCCACTTTCATCACAGCAATCAGCACCAGACTGGACGCTACCCCAATCAGTAACGCAGGCGTTGATAGCAAGAGCATCGTTCTGGCTCGCGGATGGAGCATTTTCTATTCCTTAATGCAGAGTCATAGACGTAGTTTGCACAGCCTGCCCAACGGCATCGCTGCAAATGGTGCTGAAACGATAAAGTAATTCTGTGACCTGGATCGATATTCCACGGGCATCAGTCTTCAGGGCGTTGTTGTTATGCCCCCATGAATTTACAGTGTGACAAAGATTTATTCTGACTTTAGCGGAGCCGTGGAAGAATGACAAAATATGCTTTAGTGGGTGATGTTGGCGGCACCAACGCGCGTCTTGCTCTGTGCGATATTGCCAGTGGCGAGATTTCGCAAGCGAAAACCTATTCCGGGCTGGATTACCCGAGCCTTGAAGCCGTTGTGCGCGTGTACCTGGATGAGCATAGCGTTAGCGTCAAAGATGGCTGTATCGCTATTGCCTGCCCAATAACCGGTGACTGGGTGGCTATGACCAACCATACCTGGGCATTTTCTATTGCTGAGATGAAAAGGAATCTGGGCTTTAGCCATCTGGAAATCATCAATGATTTCACTGCCGTATCAATGGCAATCCCAATGCTGAAAAAAGAGCATTTGATCCAGTTTGGCGGCGCTGAGCCTGTCGAGGGCAAACCTATTGCGGTCTATGGTGCAGGCACCGGTCTCGGCGTAGCGCATCTGGTACATGTGGATAAACGCTGGGTGAGCCTGCCAGGCGAGGGAGGGCATGTAGATTTTGCGCCGAACAGCGAGGAAGAAGCTATTATCCTGGAGGTGTTGAGGGCTGAGATTGGTCACGTTTCGGCAGAGCGCGTGCTGTCCGGTCCTGGGCTGGTAAATCTGTATCGCGCGATTGTCAAATCCGACGGACGTCTGCCGGAAAATCTGCAACCGAAAGATATTACGGAACGCGCACTGGCCGATTCCTGTATTGACTGTCGTCGTGCCCTGTCGCTGTTTTGCGTCATCATGGGTCGGTTTGGCGGCGATCTGGCATTAACGTTAGGGACGTTTGGCGGGGTGTACATTGCCGGTGGCATCGTGCCGCGCTTCCTGGAATTCTTTAAAGCATCGGGTTTTCGCGGTGGTTTTGAGGATAAAGGGCGTTTTAAAGCCTATGTGCAGGATATCCCGGTCTATCTGATTGTGCATGAGAATCCCGGTCTGCTTGGTTCCGGCGCGCATTTACGCCAGACGCTGGGGCATATTCTGTAAGACTCGTGCCGGATAGCGCTTTGCGCTTATCCGGCCAACAACGAAAATAATTCCGTTGACGGTTAAAACTGAAACACCCTGAGGATGTGGGCGATTTTTTGTATTATCAATTATTACAAATGTCATTATG
>NZ_JANEWL010000009.1:0-77608 GCF_028069815.1 Citrobacter sp. Awk 2 | reverse complement strand
ATGTTATATTATAACATTTCACTCGCAAATGATTTGAGGGTGAAATTTTGGCTATGCATGTGGAAAAATTGGCAGTCGCTCTGGGGATGCTTTTTGTTAGTAGTCAGGTACTGGCGCATGGTCACCATTCCCATGGTGCACCAATGACCGAAATAGAACAAAAGGCGGCTGAAGGCGTTTTTGATGACAAAAATGTGCAGAACCGTACGCTAGCCGACTGGGATGGCATGTGGCAGTCTGTCTATCCGTATCTGGTGAGTGGCGAACTGGATCCGGTATTCAAAAAGAAAGCGGAGAAAGACAAGAGCAAAACGGCAGAGCAGATTAAAGCCTATTACCGTAAGGGGTACGCGACCGATGTTGACACTATTGGTATTGAAAACGGCGTAATGGAGTTTCATACCGGTAAAAAGGTGGCAGCGTGTAAGTATGACTATGCCGGATATAAAATTTTGAACTATACGTCAGGTAAGAAAGGTGTGCGTTACCTGTTCGAGTGTAAAGACGCTGGCAGCGACGCGCCGAAATACGTGCAATTCAGCGATCACATTATTGCGCCACGTAAGTCGAGCCACTTCCATATCTTTATGGGGAATACCTCGCAGGCTGCCCTGCTTGAAGAGATGGATAACTGGCCAACCTATTACCCGTATCAGCTTAAGGGCGAAGAGGTGGTGGATGAAATGTTGCACCACTAATCCCGACTGAAACTGTTCAATGAAACCCGCCGATGTTGGCGGGTTTCTGTGTATTACACTGACAGGAACATTATTTCCCGGATGTCAGCGTGTTGTAGCTGGTCATCAGGTTGCGATAGTCAGGAATATGGTTGGAGAACAACGTTCCCAGCCCTTCAATATCGTTGCGCCAGTCACGGTGTAACTCACAGGCCAGACCGAACCACGTCATTAATTGTACGCCGGCAGATGACATACGATTCCACGCGGAATCACGGGTCAGCGGATTAAACGTACCGGATGCATCGGTGACCACAAACACGTCGAAACCGGCTTCAATGGCAGAAAGCGCAGGGAATGCGACGCAGACTTCGGTTACCACCCCGGCGATAATTAGTTGCTTTTTGCCTGTTGCTTTGATCGCGTTAACAAAATCTTCGTTGTCCCAGGCATTAATCTGACCAGGACGTGCGATGTAAGGGGCGTCCGGGAACAGCTCTTTCAGTTCAGGAACTAATGGACCGTTAGGACCGGTTTCAAAGCTGGTGGTCAGAATCGTCGGGAGTTTGAAATACTTCGCCAGGTCGCCTAATGCCAGAACGTTGTTTTTAAACTTGTCTGGATCGATGTCACGGACCAGTGAAAGCAAACCCGTTTGGTGATCGACCAGTAGTACGGCAGCCTGATCTTTATCAAGACGTTTATAAGCAATAGTCATTTTTCTTTCTCCATGTGATGAGAGGGTGCCTTACGGGCTGAATCTACTGATAAACATTAGTGGCTAAACGGGGCATTGGGTAGGCGCAAAAGTGGGTTTCATCGTTGCAAATCTGGAACGAATAATGCTGTTGCAACCGGACTGAAACAGAATGCTATATTCTAAAGCTTCTCTTTCCATCCCCTGGCGCATTCGTTAGCATATTGTCTCGCAGCAAGTGCATGTGTTTTTTCAGGAAGAGGTTAACGTGTTCGCAGAGTATGGAGTTCTGAATTACTGGACGTATCTGGTGGGGGCTATTTTTATCGTGTTGGTACCGGGGCCAAATACGATATTTGTGCTGAAGAACAGCGTCGGTCGTGGAGTGAAGGGCGGTTATCTGGCCGCAAGCGGTGTGTTTATTGGTGATGCCGTATTGATGTTTCTGGCCTATGCTGGCGTAGCTGCACTTATCAAAACAACGCCCGTATTGTTCAATATCGTTCGTTATCTCGGCGCGTTTTATCTGCTGTATCTCGGTGCGAAGATCCTGTATGCCACACTGAAATCGAAGGCCAGCGATGCGGCGCCAGAAGAAGTTCCGTTTGGCGCGATTTTCAAACGTGCATTAATTTTGAGTCTGACGAATCCTAAAGCCATTCTGTTTTATGTTTCGTTTTTCGTACAGTTTATTGATGTCAACGCGACTCACTCAGGGTTGTCGTTCTTTATTTTGGCGATGACGCTTGAAATAGTGAGCTTTTTCTATCTGAGCTTCCTTATTTTCTCCGGTGCGTTTGTGACACAGTATATTCGTACGAAGAAAAAACTGGCTAAAGTTGGGAATTCCCTCATTGGCTTGATCTTTGTCGGTTTTGCCGCGCGTCTGGCGACGCTTCAGTCGTAACGTTATTGGCCCGCTGTTGACGGCGGGCTTTCAGTATTAAGCTGTTCCTTTCATTGAAAGATGTGATGGTTATAACCAATAAATGGTATTTTAAATGTATATTTTGAGGCGTACCCTGTTTACAGCAGCGATTCAATAAGACTCGCTGGTTGTCGACTGGAAAAGGGAAGAAAAATGCTTCAAATTCCACAGAATCATATTCATACACGCTCAACGCCGTTCTGGAACAAAGAAACTGCACCTGCCGGAATTTTCGAACGCCACCTTGATAAGGGTACCCGTGCCGGGGTTTATCCTCGACTTTCTGTGATGCAGGGGGCGGTCAAATATCTCGGATTTGCAGATGAACACAGCCCGGAACCTGAAGAGGTGATGATTATCGAAGCCGGTCAGTTCGGCGTTTTTCCACCGGAGAAATGGCATAACATCGAAGTGATGACCGACGACACCTACTTTAATATCGACTTTTTCGTGGCGCCCGAAGTGTTGATGGAGAGCGCAAATCAACGAAAAGTTGTGCGTACCGGCAAGGAGTAAATCATGGGTAAAGCAACCTACACCGTTACAGTCACCAATAACAGCAATGGCGTGTCTGTCGATTATGAAACTGAAGCGCCGATGACGCTGTTGATTCCGGATGTGGCCGCTGAAGTGGTTAAAGACCTGGTCAATACGGTTCGTTCATACGATACCGAGAATGAGCACGAAGTCTGCGGCTGGTAGGGTTTTCATCTCTGCTATTGCTTGATTGCATTCATTTTAAAATTAAAACCGCATCGCGCGTTGACGGCTCGATGCGGTTTTTTTTATTCATGATGCGTAGTTTGTGCGCTCATTTTCTGTAAAAAAGTTTTCTTAAGAAAACCTTAAGAAGATCGCATAGATTGCTAATGGCTTAAAATTCGCTGGGGTTATGATCGGCTGTCTTTCATTTAACAGAACATCGTGCTTATGAAACTTGATACCCGATTAACATTCCCAACACTCCTGCTGGGGCTGGTCACTGCGGTGATCCCGTTTACTGCCAACTTGAATCTCCCCTTGCTCAACGGCGGCGTCGTCAGATGGATTGAAAATGGTCAGGCGCTTTGGTTGTTTTTTGGTGCCATGTTTACTTTCTGCTACATCCGGCCTTTTTCGCGTCCTGATGGCGAGAAGCAATTTTGGCTGTGGGCCGTGCTGTGGTGGTTAGTTTTGCTGGGACGAAGCACCAGTTGGGGGCGCGATTATTTTCCCGATCAGCCCAGGTTGTTATTCAGGGCTATCTCTGTTGTATTAATCGCCATGATTATCTTGCCGGTAGTGATTTCAGCGAACCTGCGTCGGGAGATTGTCAATCGCTTGCGCAATGAGTCGCTGCCGCTCTGGTTGTGGGCGATCACCAGCTGTGCATTTTTGATCTCCGACACGGTCGAGCACCATCGTCTGCTGGCTCCCGTCTTTCTTCACAACGCGCAGTATGGCGATCTGATTGAAGAACTGTACGAATTGCCGTTTATGGTTGGGCTATTTCTGATTAGTTTTAACTTTATGGCGCGGGATAAGCAGGCAGAAGATATGGCTATTCGGTTTAACGATCCGCAGTTGGCGAAGTAACGCAATGGCATTTGCCTGAGCCTGGAGGTACGACTCAGGCAAATGTGCAGGTTACTTACGCGATAGCCTCGCACAGACGTGATTTCATCTCGCTGTAAGATTTCGCGGCATAGTTCTCCGCCCAACCTTGATCGGTGATGTGCTCAATATTGACGGCGCAATATTTGGTTTCCGGGGTTTTCGAGATGGGGTCCAGATTATCCTGGGTCAACTCATTACAGGCGCCAATCCACCATTGATAGGTCATGTACACGGTTCCGGGATTGATGCGTTCAGAGACATCAGCCCGACTGATAACCTTGCCACGACGTGAGCTCACCCAAACCAGATCGCGATGACGGATACCGAGGTTTTCCGCATCACGCGTACTGATCTGAACATAGCCCGGCTCATCGGCCAGGGCCTGCAATGCTGCGCAGTTGCCGGTCATCGAGCGGCACGAATAGTGGCCGACTTCGCGCACGGTGCATAACACCATTGGGTACTTTTCATCAGGTACTTCTGCAGGAGCACGCCACTGTGCGGCAAACAATTTACCTTTGCCATTGGCGGTATCGAACTGGCTGTGCGCATACAGATAGGGCGTGCCTGGGTGATCAAGCTCCGGACATGGCCACTGAATGTGGCCCATGTCACCCATTTTTTCGTAAGTCACGCCGTAGAAGAGTGGGCATAGCTCGCGCATCTCATCCCAGATTTGCTGGTTATTTTGATACTGCATCGGATAACCCATTGCGGTGGCCAACAGGCTGATGATTTCCCAGTCGCGTTTGACATCCCCCGTAGGTTCAATCGCCTGTTCAAACCGCTGGAATCCGCGGTCGGCGCAGGTAAAGACGCCGCCGTGTTCGCCCCACGATGTTGCGGGCAGGAGAACGTCAGCCATTTCTGCCGTCTTGGTCATGAAGATGTCTTGTACCACGATAAAATCGAGCGCGTTAAAGCCTTCACGGACCAGGCCCAGATCGGCCTCGGTTTGCAGCGGATCTTCACCCATGATGTAGTAGGCTTTGACTTTACCTTCGATGGCCAGATGGGGGACTTCGGTGATCCGGGTGCCGACCTTGTCATCCATCAGATTGACGTCAATACCCCAGGCGTTGGCAAACTTCTCTCTCACGGCGAAATCGGTAACGTCCTGATAGCCCGGGAACTGGTTCGGCAGTACGCCCATATCACACGCGCCCTGCACGTTATTTTGTCCGCGCACCGGGCCAACGCCGACATTAGGACGCCCCAGGTTTCCGGTCAGCAACGCCAGGCTCGACAGACCACGAACCACGTCAACCGCCTGGCCAAACTGGGTCACACCCATTCCCCACATCACGGTTGCCGAGGGGGCGGAAGCGAAAGTACGCATCGCCTGACGAACCTGCTGTGCAGGCACACCCGTTAAATGTTCAACGGCTTCGGGCGCGTAATCCTTGACGGTTTCCCAGTAAGTTTCGAGGCCTTCGGCATGTTTTTGCACATACTCGCGATCATAAAGCTGCTCTTCGATAAGCACATGGCCAAACGCGTTGACCAGCGCCATGTTACACCCGTTTTTCAACTGCAGATGCTGGTCTGCAATTCGGGCAGTTTCAATGCGTCGGGGATCGCAGACAATGATTTTTGCCCCGTTCTGGCGAGCTTTGATCACCCGGCGTGCCACAATCGGGTGGGAATCGGCGCAATTATAGCCAAAGATGAGCAGACATTTTGAGTTTTCAATGTCGCTAATTGAGTTACTCATCGCACCATTGCCCAGCGTTTCCTGCAGCCCGGCGACGGATGGACCGTGGCAGACGCGGGCGCAGCAATCGACATTGTTGGTGTTGAGTACGCCACGTGCGAATTTTTGCATCACGTAGTTGGTCTCATTCCCGGTTCCACGAGATGAACCCGTCGTCATGATGGCGCGAGGACCATAGGCATTTTTGATCTCGGATAAGCGTTTTGCGGTGTAGCGGATGGCTTCATCCCAACTGACGGGCGTGAATTTCCCACCTTTTTCATAGCGGATCATTGGTCGGGTCAGACGAGGAGTCAAAAGGCGAGTGTCGTTCAGAAAGTCCCAGCCATAGTAGCCTTTCAGACATAGCTGGTTTTGGTTCGTTACACCCTCAGCGGCTTCAGCGCGGATGATTTTGTTATTTTCAACAACAAGCTTGAGCTTGCACCCGGCCCCACAGTATGGGCAAACACTGGTGATTTTTTTCATCAATAACAGACCTGTTAAATGCTGAAATAGCGCGAATTGTAGACGGAGTCTCGCGAGAGTTTTCGCGGACTACGATTTGTCGTAGCGACGGGCTGTTAAAGCATAAACTGTGCCAGAATTGAAAATTCAGCAATGGCGGGGAGCGAAAGCAAAAAAAGCAGAATAATGACTGACGATTCGACACTAATGACGACAAGCGTCAGTAAATATTCCCGTTTTTGCGTAGTTTAACCTCATGAAACATCAGAAAAAGATGAAAAATCAAAGTGACCCTGATCACAAATTTTAATTTTTCGGCGCTATGCTATGCTTTTATACAACGAGTAAATCGTTCACGTAAAAACATAAGCGAGGAAAATAATGGGTATTATTTCATGGGTGATTTTTGGTCTTATCGCGGGGATTTTGGCAAAATGGATCATGCCGGGGAAAGATGGCGGCGGTTTCTTTATGACCATTATCTTAGGGGTAGTTGGTGCCGTCGTGGGCGGGTGGATCAGTACATTCTTTGGATTTGGTAAAGTTGATGGTTTCAACTTCGGCAGCTTTGTCGTGGCAATTATCGGCGCGATTGTGGTGTTGTTTATCTACAGAAAAATCAAAAGCTAAGTAACGAATCAGCCAATAAAGGCCACATTTATGTGGCCTTTATTTTGGGTTACCACCAGCCCAGTTCCGTTCCCAGCACGACAATAATGGCCACGCCAATCATAATAAGCGTTGTTTTTTTCATCGTTATGCTCCTGGTGAGGCGTAGCCGCCAATAAAGAACCAGGACAGGAAAACGACAGCGGAAATGAAAATGATAACGGGGAAAATAATACCGAGTCGCATACGCTTATCTGCCAGAATAATTTTAAGACGATTAAGCATAACAGGGCTTAATGTACGACAAAAGCGGTTTTATCCTGACGTTTCTTATCCTGATACATCGCACTGTCTGCAAGATGAAGCGCACAGTTGACGTCTGTCTCCAGCGGGTCTATTTCCACAACGCCCAGACTGGCTCCCGGATAATACAAACAGATTCCACCCAGGTCATAGTCACCGCAAATGAGCTGCTGTAAGTGGTTTTTCACGCTTTGCAAACGAATACACGGCGACATTTCGTTTTCCACTGACAGGCTGGCGACTAAAAATTCATCACCGCCCAGACGACCAAGAATATCACTCTCACTGCATCCACGGCGTAAACGCTGGCCAATTTGGATCAAAAACTGGTCACCGACTTCGTGCCCAAAACGATCGTTGATCAGTTTGAAATCATCTAAATCAATATAGGCGACAATAATTTTGTGTCTGAGGTGGCGAGCCAGCGAAAAGAGGGTGTCGATATTTTCAAATATTGCCCGCCGGTTAGGTAACCCGGTCAGAACGTCAGTGTAGGAGTGGGCTATCAGCGCAGCATTTGCTTCACGTAACTGAGCAACCAGAGATTCTTTCTGAATAGACTGCGCAATCAGGCCCGCGAACAGATGCAATACCTGCTCACCTCGTTCGCTTAGCGGCTGTTGCTGACGACTGGTGGCGCAGAGGGTGCCATAGAACGTGCCATCGGGCAGGTGGACTGGAGTACTCAGAAAGGTTGTGATCTCCAGTGCGCGTGCGGCGGTACATTCTGGCCAACGCGCGGGAACGTTATCGCTATACAGACAGTTTGCGTCTATTGCGCGCTTGCAGAGAGTCTCATCCCACGGCACCGACAGCCCTTCGGGGATCTGCATTTGCTTACTATTACGCGCATACAGAATATGCTGCAGACGCGCATCTAAATCGACCTTAGTAAGGTAGGTCGACTCCATCTCAGTCACGACCTCCAGCATCTCCAGAAGTTGCCGAACCAGACTCTCAACAGACTGCTCCGTGGCTAATGATTTTGAGACTCGGGCGAGGATCATGTCTGACATGAGAGGCAAATACTCCAGAATGCTGATAAGTCCTGTATTGCCGGCATAATAGAACATCGGAGGGAAAGATGAAACACGCTATCCGGGTCAAAATGTAGACATGAGATTGAAACACGTCAGTAAAACATGGAGATAGATGGGGAGTCGGGGTACTCTTCCAGAGTAACGTTTTTAACAGGAGTGAATATGAAACTGGCCTCTATCGTTGTGCCCGGCATTTTGGCGTTGGCGGGGTGTTCCACATCACCTGAAGCACCCGTACCACCGAAAATTGGCATGGCGAACCCGGCATCCGTATATTGTGAGCAAAAGGGCGGCGTGCTGATTGCGGTGCAAACACCGCAAGGCGTAAGGTCAGATTGCAAACTACCCGGTGGCGAAGTTATTGATGAATGGTCGCTTTGGCGCAGAGATCATCCGGCAACGGGCAAATAACCCGCTGTCACAATTGACGCAGCCACTCAGCCAGAACCTGCGCATGGTTTTGCTGCGTATCCTTCGCCGCATACAGCAGCGTTAACGGCTGTTGCCGGGCAATATCCGCGAGTCGCTTGCCTTCCTGCTGTTGCTGGGCAAGTTCTGCGCGGTATTGCTCGGAGAAATGGGCAAAATCGATGACATCTGCGTGGAATGCTTTACGTAAATCAGACGAGGGCGTCAGCGCTTTATCCCATTCATTGAAAACAAGATCGGTTTTTTTCACCCCGCGCGGCCACAGCCTGTCGACCAGAACACGATATCCATCACTTTTTTCTGCCGGGTCATACACGCGTTTACACTGAATATTCATCTCTTAATCCGCTCCGTTAAGCCACTGAACTCGTCTTCATTACGGTTAAATAAGATCGTAAAACGTGACCATTATAGCATTTTGGCCATATAGACTCTCAATTTAAGGGATTGTGATAACAACAAAAAATCGGTAGGCTGAGGCTCCTTATGTTGTCCCTCATTGTCTGGACATAAGGAAAGTTAATGGAAATTTCCCCTGTTAAAGATACGCTTCGCATTGCGCTGGTGGGCGATTACAGCCCCGATATTGTGGCGCACCAGGCTATTCCCCTTGCCATCGATGATGCTGCCGCCGTTCTGGAATTAGTGGCTGATTATGACTGGCTCACCACATCTGATATTAGTAGTGGCGAAGATTTAGTTGGTTATGATGCCATCTGGGTAGTCCCCGGCAGTCCTTACCAGCATCCGGAAGGCGCGCTGACGGCAATACGTTACGCACGCGAAAACAGCATTCCATTTTTGGGCACTTGTGGTGGTTTTCAGCATGCCATTCTTGAGTATGCCCGCAATGTGCTGGGCTGGCGTGATGCCGCGCATGCGGAAACAGAGACCACGGGTCGTATGGTGATTGCACCGCTGACCTGCTCGTTGGTCGAAAAGACGGATGATATTGAACTGCGTGCGAATACGCTGATCGCCAGAGCCTACGGGCGGGATGTCATTACAGAGGGGTATCACTGTAACTATGGCGTGTCGGAAGCCTTTGCCGCTGAGCTTGAAAGCGGCGATCTGCGAGTAACGGGCTGGGATGACGCGGGTGACGTTCGCGCGATTGAACTGGTGACACATCCGTTTTATGTCGGGACGCTTTTTCAGCACGAACGAGGGGCGCTGGCAGGAAAGCCTGTGCCCCTCGTCCAGGCACTGCTGCGCGCGGCCAGAGGATAACAACTGGGCAGGTTGGTTTTTTGCCTGCCCGATGTATTACGCGCTGGCGATCTCTTTCTCGCGTCCTGCACAGACGCCAAACACGGCCATGATGAGAGCGAGCAGCGCGACGCCAACCAGCGGGACCTGCCAGCTATCGTTAAGATCGTGAATTTTCCCCATCATCGGTGGCCCACACGCGGCCAGTAAATACCCGACAGATTGCGCCATGCCGGATAGCGCGGCGGCCTGGTGCGCTGAGCTTGCACGTAGCCCGATGAAGGTGAGGCCGAGGATCATCGTGGCACCGGAGCCAAAGCCAAACAGCACAGTCCACAGGGCCGCCTGCTCGGGCATAACGGCAAACCCTGCAGCACCAATAGCGCACATTAACGAGACCAGTGCGGCGATAGTACGCTGATCTTTAAACCGATACAGAACGAGGGGGATCAGTAGCCCAGGCGCTGCGGTCGCCAGTTGTAGCAAACCATGCAGCGACCCCGCCTGTGCTTCACTGTAGCCGTGACTGATCATAATGGCGGGTAGCCAGCCGATAATGACGTAATAAATAAGCGAGTTGATGCCCAAAAACAGCGTGACCTGCCAGGCGAGACTGGAGCGCCAGATTGCGCGGGAGTGTAACGCTCGCGAATTGCTGAGGCTGGCATTGGCCGTCTGGCGCCACTGAGGTAACCAGATCAATAACGCCAGCAGCGGAAAGACCATTAACATCATCAGCGCGCCGCGCCAGCCAAAGCCATGTAACGCCAGCGGCACGACCATTGCCGACCCCAGCGCTGCCGCAGCACCCATCGTTAACGAATACGCCCCGGTGAGCTTTGCCACATGCTGTGAAAAATCACGCTTAATGAGACCCGGCAAAAGGACATTTCCCAGTGCTATGCCACAGCCAATGACTGCCGTCCCGCCAAATAGGGCTCCGGATGAAGGGAGTGAACGTATAGCAATACCCATACAGATCAGCAGCATGGCGGCTAACAGACTGCGCTCAACACCCCAACGGCGAGCGACGGTTGCCGCCAGAGGCGACACCAGCGCAAAAGCAAGCAGTGGTAGCGTGGTCAGGAGTCCCGTCTGGGCGGTGGTCAGACCGTAGTCAGTGCGAATCGCGTCCAGTAAAGGGGCTGCGCCGGTAAACGTAACGCGTAGTGTGGTCGCGATCATCAGGATACCCGCAATTAACAGCGCACCGTTTTTACCGCGGGAAGAAGGGGAGTTAGTCATTTTTTTCTCATATCGTCAGGCGAGGCGTTACCTTAGCGTTTTTACTCTGTGGATGAATCAAGCTAAAATGACAGTTTATCGCTAAAATCGGACATTCTTATGTTTGGACTGAGGCTGGACGGGTATCAACCCGATCTTTACCACGATGCCGCCGTGGCTTTTTGTATTCAGGCTCAGGAAGACGAACTTTTCAGCCCACTGCATCAACACCGCAAAGGTCAGTTAATTCTGGCGCTGCATGGCGCAATTACTTGCGAAGTTGAGAACGCCATGTGGATGGTGCCACCGCAATATGCGGTGTGGATACCTGGTGAAATTCCGCACAGCAACCACGTTACCGTTGGCGCGCAATTGTGCTTTTTATTCATTGAACCTTATGCAGTAGTGATGCCGGATCGCTGTTGTACGCTGAAAATAGCGCCATTATGCCGGGAGCTTATTCTTGCGCTGGCGAGCAAAACGGATGCCCAGCTCTGTGAACCAGCTACCCAGCGGTTAACGCAGGTGTTGTTTGACGAACTTCCGCAGCAGCCGCAGGAGCAAATGCAGTTACCGGTATCCGATCATCCGAAAATTCGCAAGATGGTGGCGACGATGGCGCGGGAGCCTGCGCAATGGCAAACACTGGGGCAGTGGGCCAATGTGTTTGCCATGAGTGAGCGTAATCTTGCCCGTCTGGTCGTCAAAGAAACGGGGCTAAGTTTTCGCCGTTGGCGTCATCAGTTGCAACTGATCCTGGCGCTGCAGGCACTGATCGACGGGCACAATGTACAGCAGGTCGCACAAATGCTCGGTTACGATTCAACGACCGCGTTTATCACCATGTTCAAGAAAGGCCTGGGTCAAACACCCGGTCGCTATCTGGCAGGGTTGACTACTGCTTCCCAACAATCAGCGACACCAGACCGGCCGCAATAAGCGGACCCACCGGCACGCCGCGAAAGAGGGCAACGCCCAATACTGTGCCCACCAGTAAACCGGCGACGAGTTGAGGTTGGCTACCCATCAGCGTGACGCCGCGCCCGCCAAGCCAGGAGACAACAACGCCGACGGCGATAGCGACCAGCGACTTCCAGTTTACAAAGGAGTGAATAAGCGTGGAGGGGGGCAGCGTGCCGCTGGCGATGGGCGCCATGACGCCGATCGTCAGAATAATAATCCCAACGGTAAGCCCCTGCTTTTCAATCCATGGGAAGAATGTATTCAGCGGAGTAACACGGACGATTATCAGCACCAGAATTGAAACGGCGACAGTGGTGTTGTGGCTGACAAAGCCCAGAGCTGCCAGTCCAAGCAGGATCAGCAGTGTGACATCAAACATCGTAGTTTCCTTGCCAAAAGAAAAATAAGCCTGCTTACTGTACGCGTAAATGCGTGACGGAACAGGCTTTTTTATTGATTATTATTATTTTTGGGCGAACGCATAATATCGCGTTTTGATACTGATGTTACGGGCTTGCTATTGTGCGCGATGGAATGGAATTAATTCAGGTTGTGCAATGCGCAAATAATCCTGGGTGTCCATGATCACGGATTTTTCCAGCAGTCCGGCATTGAACGCAATTTCAGTAAAGCGCTCAAACAACAGCGGATCGGCAACCAGCTTGAGTTTTGGATGGAAACTAAACGGTGGGATAGCGCCAAACACGCAGCCGGTCAGTTCATCCACTTCCGCCGGGCTGGCAAGTGATGCGCGTAAACCGCCGATATGTCCGGCAAGCTGGTTCAGATCAGCCTGTTGGTCAGCCGGGAGAATGGCCAGCACATGCTGATTAACGCCGTTGCCTTTTACTTTACAGACGAGGGCTTTTGCCCCCTGACCCAGCGCTGTACCGCGAATTTCCGAGACAGCTTCACATTTGCCAACGGCCTCATGGCTGAGTACACGATACGTTGCGCCTTGTTCTGACAACAGCGAAATTAAACGTTGGTGCGTCACGTTGCCTTTATTTACATCTGTCATTTCTTACTCCTGGTACTACGATGAACATCCTGACGAATACAGTATCACTCACGGTGGTGTTTTTTCTGTTTGTTCAGATAGAGCTGTACATCTGATGCCTTATAGGCGTCATCAATGGTGTCGTTTGGCTGCATGTTATAAATCCCTGCGGAAAAACTGACGGAGGTATCCGGAGCAATAGTGTGTAAGTTATCGCGAATACGATCCAGTAGTTGGGGGGTAAGTTCAGGGGCATAATCGACAAGGATAATACAAAACTCATCTCCGCCAAGACGGATGGCATAGTCACTTTTGCGAATAGAGGCCTGAATAGCTTTGGCCAGAATGGTGATAATGCGGTCGCCTTCCTGGTGCCCGAGTGTGTCATTAATTGTCTTTAGTTTATCGCAATCAATAGCAATAAAAGTTACGCAGGTTCCGGCGTTGACCAACTGCTGCAAACGCTGCTCAAGCGTGGGCGTTAATATTTTACGGTTATAAAGCCCGGTCATCGCATCACTGATATTTTCGCGTGTGACGTTGTGATACAAACGAAAATGCATTCTGACCATGTTCAGCAGCAGTGCCGTTGCCAGTAAATAGAAGGCAAATATCTTCCAGGAAGCAACAATAAAATACATAAAATCAAGCGATAATGTGATGCGCATTCCGCCTGGGATGTCATTAATATAATGAACATACTGAAACAAGTCGCTCTCACTTTGATGAATGATAATCTCTTCACCTGAGTTGATATCAGATAAGGTCACATTGAGATAGCGCCAGACGAGGGGACGGTCGTTGGTATAAAATATGTTCTTTAAATTGTCTTTGTTAACATCCACCATGACAACGCCTTTTAGCTTGCCGGTATAGTAGACCGGGGTCAAAAAGCTCATCACTTTCTCCTGGGTGAGATCGTCCTGATAAATACTGGAAATGACGGTTCGGCCAGTAAAAATATCATCAATATCGTTCTGGTTAATTCCCAGTGTACCTTTCTGTAAAAAAGACCAGTGATTCATGGCAAATTGATATGAATTTACCAGGTTATAGAAATAGATGTAGTCGTTTTTCAGGTCAATGTAATAGCGAAACTTGTATTCCATGGTGCCTAATCCCTGACCATAATCTACCCGTTCACGATTTGCGTTTACGGCCTGATCGAAGGCGGGGAGTAGAAAAATATCGTCAAGTTGTTCAATACAACTCGGCGAGTGGGTCTGTAACGTGCCGCGTAACGGAAGATAATCATGGGCAGTGAGATTGAATCCATGTATGCCGTTGACGGTTTCAAAAGCGGTGCACAGCGCTTTTCGTTGTTCAACTGTGATGGGCTTTTTCGGGGATGAAAATTGGCGCATCATATGGGCGGCAATGCTCTGATTGGTATATTTATCATAGAGAAAGGATGAATCTGCTTTCTCTATGATGTAGCGCATATACGCGCTCATTGCCCGATCGCTGGCAACAAGTTCATAAACCAAAAAAGAAGATGTCAAAACAATAACGCTTACGGAGATAAAGTGCCGGAGCGCTTTATGATGCAATTTCATAATGATTTACAACCCTGTAAGTCAGATACATCAGTCTATCACACGGTATACATCCACTCTAACAGTACGGAAAATCCTGCAGGATTGCGCATTATTTGTAATAAAAATCATTCGTGCTCTTCACCTTTAACCTCTATTGTTGTATTTATAATGCAACTTATAAAAAAGGAGACCGGCGGATGAGCGCGACTGAAAAAGCGGGCCATACATTTTTAGCCAGCCTGGGAAAAACCCGCCTGCGCCCAGGTGGGGTTGAAGCGACAGAATGGTTGTTCCGGCAGTCCCAACTGACGCCTGGCAGCCAGGTCCTTGAAGTTGCCTGCAATATGGCTACAACGGCCATCGAGCTGGTACAGCGCTTTGGATGTACGGTCTATGCCATTGATATGGATAAAAATGCGCTGAACAAGGCCAGAAGTAATGTGGCGCACAACGGACTGGAAAATCACATTCATGTCATGGCGGCAAACGCCAATACTCTGCCTTTTGCGGATAACAGCTTCGACGTCGTGATTAACGAAGCCATGCTGACAATGTATGCAGACAAAGCTAAAGCGAAACTGATTGCGGAATATCATCGGGTGCTGAAACCCGGTGGACGTTTGTTGACCCACGACATTATGTTCACAGCGCAAAAAATGGAAGAAGGCGAACAATATCAGTTGGTTCAGGTGGTGAAATCAAACGTCAGTCCGCTGACCAAACAAGGATGGAGTGACCTGTTGATGAGTGCGGGGTTTGAACAGGTCATGCAACAGAATGGCAAAATGTCGTTGATGTCACCGCGCGGATTAATTCGCGACGAAGGAGTAAAGGGTGCGATTAAAATTGCGTTTAACGGTATGCGAACGTACGAAAATCGTCGCCGATTCTTGAAAATGTTTCGTTTCTTCCACTCGCAACGTCACCAACTAAACTACATTGCCTGCTGTTCCATCAAAGGAAAATAAAAAGGATAAACGGATGAATATTGATAAAATGAAAAGTCAGCATGTTGATATACTGGAAAAAATATCATTCTTGCGTAAGTTAAGCCTCGCTGGCGTCTCAGCCAATGCTCAGGAAATCGCTACTGCGATTGTGAGCATGAGCGCGATCATTAAAACGCATTTATCTGCTGAAGATCAGTTCCTTTATCCGCATATTGAGCAAGATGGTAATAACGTACTTCGGCAAGTCAGCACACAATTTAAGCGTGAAATGGCGGACATCGTTAGTGAATATGAGGTTTTCTCCCGCCGCTGGAATATTGCCAGTAAGTTGATGGGCAACGATGACGCGTTCAGACGTGATGCCAACATTGTTTTGCGTAAAGTGTATGAGCGTATGCAACGGGAAAATAAAGACTTCTATCCGCTGGTGGAGAGAATGTAGCGCCATTTTACGCATGAACGGAACGCACCGCACCCGGCAAGAAAAAATCAGCCAGAGATGAAAATCTGGCTGACTTTTTACGTTACTAATTGCTAACTATTGCTGGAGGTACTTTGCTTATGGAACAGCTCGCGGAAAACCGGATAAATATCATCCTGGTCGCGGATATGCTGCATCGCAAAGTTATCAAAGGTAGATTGCAGATGCTCATACTCACGCCACAGGGTCTGGTGTGCACGTCGGGTGATTTCAATATAGCTATAATATCGCACCACCGGCAGCAGCTTTTTCGCCAAAATTTCATGACACAGTGGTGAGTCATCCGCCCAGTTATCGCCATCCGATGCCTGAGCGGCATAGATATTCCACTGGGCAGGGTTGTAGCGATCTTTGACCACTTCATCCATTAACTTCAGGGCGCTGGAAACTATGGTTCCCCCCGTTTCCTGAGAGTAGAAGAACTCGTGTTCATCAACCTCTTTTGCCTGAGTATGATGGCGAATATAGACAACCTCCACATTTTTGTAAGTGCGGCTTAAGAACAGATACAGCAGGATATAAAACCGTTTTGCCATATCTTTAGTCGACTGGTCCATTGAGCCAGAGACATCCATCAGGCAGAACATCACGGCCTGGCTGGAAGGATCGGGTCGTTTCTCATAATTCTTGTAGCGCAAATCAAAGGTATCAATAAACGGTACGCGCTCAATTTTTGCCCGTAATTCAGCAATTTCTTTGCGTAATCGCTCTTCTTCCAGCAACTGCGCGGGTTCACTTTTGGCGATGGTTTCCAGATCGGCCTCAAGCGCATGCAGCTCACGACGTTTACCCGCCGTCATTGCTGTGCGGCGCGCCAGTGAGTTTTGCAAGGAGCGCACCACGCTGATGTTGGCGGGCACACCGTTGGAGGTAAATCCTGCACGGTGCGTTTTAAACTCCGTTAACTGACGCTGCTGATTCTGCTTCAGGTTAGGGAGCGCTAAATCTTCGAACAGCAGATCAAGATATTCATCTTTAGATATCTGAAAGACGAACTCATCCTGACCCTCTCCATCCTGACTGGCCTGGCCTTGTCCGCTTCCTGAACCACCGCCGCCCCCCTGCGGACGTTCGATACGGTCATTCTGTACAAAATGATCGTTACCCGGATGCACACGATGACGCAGGCCACCACGCCCCTGATGAAACATCGGTTCGCTAATATCATCGGTCGGAATAGAGACAGATTCGCCGCTATCTACGTCGGTCACCGAACGCTTGTTAATGGCCTCGGAGATCGACTGTTTAATTTGCGATTTATAACGGCGCAAGAAGCGTTGGCGGTTTACCGTGCTCTTGTTCTTGCCGTTAAGACGCCGGTCAATAAACCAGGTCATATGCCCCCCCGTACTGCCAACTGTTCGCCATGTCTGTAAGTGCCGGATGGCGCTGGCGCTATCCGGCCTACGGAACATTATTTTGCAAGCCCGGTAAGCGCATGCGCCACCGGGCACTTATGTTAAGACGATTTCCGTACGCGCAAATACCATTCGCACAGTAAACGTACCTGTTTACGCGTATAGCCTTTTTCCATCATACGGTCGACAAAATCGTCGTGCTTTTTCTGCTCGTCAGTCGAGGTTTTAGCGTTAAACGAAATGACCGGCAGTAACTCTTCGGTATTCGAGAACATTTTCTTCTCAATAACCGTGCGCAGTTTTTCGTAACTGGTCCAGTTTGGATTGCGACCGCTGTTGTTTGCTCTGGCACGCAGAACAAAGTTGACGATCTCGTTACGGAAGTCTTTCGGGTTACTGATACCCGCCGGTTTTTCAATTTTCTCCAGTTCGGAGTTCAGTGACTCGCGATCGAACAGCTGACCGGTATCCGGGTCGCGGTACTCCTGATCCTGAATCCAAAAATCCGCATAGGTAACATAACGATCGAAAATGTTCTGTCCATATTCTGAATAGGACTCAAGGTAAGCCGTCTGGATCTCTTTGCCAATAAACTCGGCGTATTTCGGGATCAGATAGCCCTTCAGGAACTCAAGATAACGTTCAGCCTGCTCCTGCGGGAATTGCTCACGCTCGATTTGCTGCTCAAGCACATAGAACAGATGCACTGGGTTTGCTGCGACTTCGGCATGGTCAAAGTTGAACACGCGGGATAGGATCTTAAACGCGAAACGCGTGGACAGACCGTTCATCCCCTCATCAACTCCGGCGTAATCCCGGTACTCCTGATACGATTTTGCTTTAGGATCGGTATCCTTCAGGCTTTCACCGTCATAAACGCGCATCTTCGAATAGATACTCGAGTTTTCAGGTTCTTTCAGACGCGAAAGAATCGTGAAGCGAGAGAGCGTTTCCAGCGTGCCCGGTGCGCAAGGCGCATGGGTCAACTCACTGTGGTTAAGCAGTTTTTCGTAGATCTTGATCTCTTCAGATATACGTAAGCAATACGGGACCTTCACGATGTATACACGGTCGAGGAAGGCTTCGTTGTTTTTGTTGTTGCGGAACGTCACCCATTCAGATTCGTTCGAGTGGGCGAGAATAATGCCGTTAAACGGCAGGGCAGAGATACCTTCTGTCCCGTTGTAGTTTCCTTCCTGGGTAGCAGTCAGCAGAGGATGCAGCACTTTAATCGGTGCTTTAAACATCTCTACGAATTCCATAATCCCCTGGTTGGAGCGGCACAGCGCACCTGAGTAGCCGTAGGCGTCAGGATCGTTCTGTGCATGGTGTTCGAGTTTACGAATATCCACTTTCCCGACCAGAGCGGAAATGTCCTGGTTGTTTTCATCACCAGGCTCCGTTTTAGCGATGGCGATTTGCTCCAGAATGGACGGCCAGACTTTGACGACACGGAATTTAGTGATGTCCCCGCCGAAATCATGCAAACGCTTCGCAGCCCACGGCGACATGATCGTACCGAGATAGCGACGCGGGACCCCATACTCTTTTTCCAGGATCTGTGCATCTTCCTGCGGATTAAACAGGCATAACGGATGATCGTTAACCGGGCTACGTTCACCATTGGCGCTGAGGACATAAATGGGCACTCTTTGCATCAGCGACTTCAGTCGCTCTGCAAGCGATGATTTTCCCCCTCCCACCGGCCCCAGCAGATACAGGATCTGTTTCTTCTCTTCCAGCCCCTGAGCCGCATGTTTCAGATAAGAAACAATCTGTTCAATTGCGTCTTCCATGCCGTAAAACTCTTCAAAAGCGGGATAACGTGCAATCACCCGATTCGAAAAGAGTCGAGAAAGTCGAGGTTCGTGGGCAGTGTCAACCATGACAGGCTCACCAATAGCCATTAATAGCCGCTCTGCCGCGTTGGCATAAGCACTGCGATCTTGCCGACAAGTGGTAAGAAACTCCTGCAGCGTGAACTCTTCGTCCTTGGCAGCTTCATAACGCTGGCGATAGTGATCGAATATATTCATGGTATGCCGTCCTTTCGTTTTTTAGCACATGTTAAGAGCCGTTCATATGAATAGTAGAGGCCCCTGAAGAGGTAAACTGAACGACGTCGCTGCTGAAGAAATAAGCAACTCTCATGCCATTTCGATGGTCAGGAGATCAACGTATTCGGTGATACACCTTCTAAATTTAAGCGTAGATGGCATTTGCAAAACTTGCCTGCACGCGCAAATGAATTTCAATGGCATATCAATAACTCATCAGCAAAAAAAGCACATGTTATGTAAAGAAATGGGGCTGAATTCATGTGCTGTTCACCGTACTGCAAGCAAAATGTCATCACTCGTTGAGAAATTAGGGGGTTACATTGGGCAGGTAATACGTAAAATAGTTGGGCTGAAGCGTATTGGCGGTTACACTTTCGTCGCTAAACATTTGAATAAGGAATTATGGATTGTGACCAAACTCAAACTTCTGGCACTTGGCGTGCTTATTGCCACATCCGCGAGTGTCGCGCAAGCAGAAAGCAACCTGACGCTGGGCGCAGGCGTTGGTGTGGTTGAACACCCTTACAAAAACTACGATAGTGACGTTTACCCGGTCCCTGTTGTGACCTATGAAAGCGACAACTTCTGGTTCCGTGGTCTGGGCGGCGGTTACTACCTGTGGAATGACAATACAGATAAATTATCTGTGATGGCGTACTGGTCGCCACTGTACTTCAAGCCGGGCGACAGCGACGATAGCCGTCTGCGCAATCTTGATAAACGTAAGAGCACCATGATGGCCGGGCTTTCTTACGTGCATAACACGCAATATGGTTTCCTGCGTACCAGCCTCGCGGGAGACGCACTGGATAACAGTAATGGTATCGTATGGGATCTGGCATGGCTGTACCGTTATACCAACGGAGGCCTGACGCTGACACCGGGGATTGGTGTTGAGTGGAACAGCGAAAACCAGAACCAGTACTACTATGGTGTATCGCGCCACGAATCGTCTCGCAGTGGTTTACGCAGCTACGATCCTGAAAGCAGCTGGAACCCGTACCTTGAACTCAGCGCCAACTATAATTTCTTAGGCGACTGGAGCGTGTACGGCACTGCGCGTTACACCCGTTTGTCTGAT
This sequence comes from Citrobacter sp. Awk 2, assembly GCF_028069815.1. Lineage (NCBI taxonomy): Bacteria > Pseudomonadati > Pseudomonadota > Gammaproteobacteria > Enterobacterales > Enterobacteriaceae > Citrobacter > Citrobacter sp. Awk 2. The sequence continues at coordinate 57,304 of NZ_JANEWL010000009.1, read as the reverse complement.
GAAGTGACAGACAGCCCGATGGTAGACAAATCCTGGACGGGTCTGATCTCAACGGGTATCACCTATAAGTTCTGATGCATTTCCAATGCTGAACATGAGCCCGCGTTATGCGGGCTTTTTTATGCCTGACGGGAATGAATGTTGATCTAAAGCATGAGAATTCACGATTTCTGCTGATTCTGCCTTATGCGCTGCTGCAACGAATAATTAACGTGTTTTACCTGGTGTAGTTACCAAACAGGAACGTATTATTTAATTAGTCTGATATCGATTTTCTTATAGAGTAAAAAATACAGGCATCCAAGAACCAATCATCGCTAGCGACTAACAAAATCTACTGCGGCAATATACTGAAAATGCACTGTTTTGTTATGACGCCTGGACCTCAATTAACCTTGCAAGGGGTGTTGCAAATATCTGACAATTATTTTGAGCGTCTAACTTAACCATGAAAGTCATCTTTCATGTGAAAAGTAAAAATCAAAGCGTTTAATTTTTATTTTACATTCTTTAGGTAATTATCTGAAAAAATTAAAATTGACATTAAATATTCTATTGCAGATATTACTCAAACTTAAAAAGTAGCGAGAGTAATTCTTCCTTGCAGAAATATAATCTGCGATGAAGGTTTTTTGAGAATAAACCTGGTATAGATAATGAAAAAGTTAATCATGATAGCTGTGATGGGCGGGGTTCTGGCGGGTTGTTCTACCGAGGCCTCTCGCATGAATGACTGTGAGAACAAGGGCGTCAGTCGGGACGCATGCTACGTTGCTGAGCAGAATCGTCAGGCTACAATTAATGCTGCAGCGGAAAAACAGGCTATGGAAAATGCACAGAGCCTGTACAGCACAAATGATGGTAACTCCAGTCATCATCATAATCACAATAAATATTAAGGTTTTCCTCATGAGAAAATTAATTATTATCGCTGCGCTGGTGGCATCAACTGTTGCACCTGCTCATGCTATTAGCGAGGCTTACCGCCGCCAGTTACAACATGATCATAAAACCATGGTTAGCGAAGCGAATGCTCCGGTTAACGCCAGTACGGTAAAACCCATACATGTAAAGAAACTGGGAGTTGATTTTAAACGTGGCACCGATGGCATTGCCTATATTAATGGTAGCCCGGCAGCAAATGATGAAAATAATGCAGATGCGCAAACCTACAGTGCAGGCTTGATTTCGGTTATTGTATATAAGAATGGAAAAATAAACGCCATGCAAGAAGGTAAATATTTAGGCCGTTTAAAATAATCTCTGCACAACTAACAAGTTATCTGTCTAAGCCCGGGAATAAATACTGTTCCCGGGTTTTTTATTGCATCTGATTAACGACGAACCCTCCAAACGAAGATGGTGCAATTTGTGCACCATCACAGGACACATCCCCCGTGTTTTGCTTTACTGTGGTGCATGTACTCAGGGGGGAACTATGACAGTAAAACAGGTGATGTTTACCGAGCAGGTTTCGCTTCCTGCGATAGGGCAGGGAACATGGAACATGGGGGAGGATCCCTGCCGTCGTCGTGATGAAGTCTCGGCGTTGCAGGCTGGCCTGGATCTGGGGCTGCGTCTGATTGATACGGCTGAAATGTATGCTGATGGTGCAGCAGAAGAAATTGTTGGCGAAGCTTTAGCGGGACGGCGCGATGGTGCATTTTTGGTTTCAAAAGTTTATCCGTGGAATGCCGGAGGCCAGAAAGCGATTGCTGCCTGCGAAGGCAGTCTGCGCCGGCTGAAAACCGACTATCTGGATCTCTATTTGCTGCACTGGACGGGTGACTTTACTTATGAAGAAACCGTCAGCGCCATGGAGAAACTCATCGCTCAGGGGAAAATTCGTCGGTGGGGTGTTTCAAATCTTGATTATGACGAGATGCAGGCGCTATGGCAGGTTGCGGGTGGACGGCAATGCGCCACTAACCAGGTGCTATATCATTTAGCGTCGCGTGGCATTGAATATGACCTGCTGCCATGGTGTCAGCAACAGCAGATGCCGGTTATGGCCTATAGTCCGTTGGCACAGGCAGGACGGTTGCGCAGTGGTTTGTTCACTCATTCGGTGATTAACGACATTGCACATGCACATGATGCCAGTGCCGCCCAGATCCTGCTGGCATGGGTTATTCGTCAACCGGGCGTGATCGCGATTCCAAAAGCGGCGAGTGTGGCGCACGTCGAACAGAATGCGGCTGCGTTAGAGATAACGCTTTCTGTAGATGAGCTTAAGCAGTTAGATAAGGCATATCCGGCACCAAAAGGTAAAACAGCGCTGGATATGGCCTGATTTACCAAATGCCGATGCTCACGCAGCTTATCAGGCCTACGGCTGCGTGTAGTTTGTAGGCCGGATAAGGCGTTAGCAGCATCCAGGCACGGTGCGCGGAACTGCCTGATGCGCTGTGCTTATCAGGCCTACGGCTGTATGTAGTTTGTAGGCCGGATAAGACGTTAGCCGCATCCGGCACGGTGCGCAGAGCTCTCTGATGTCGCAAGCGCCATCAGAGAGCTGCCACAATCTTAGCGTTTAGCTACACGGATAGTCTGCGCCAGACGAGAAGGTTTCTCTTCCGTGGTTTTCTGCGGTGCGGTTGCGTACGCTGTTTCTACGCAAACAAACGTTTTGTAGCCATCGTCCGGCATATCACCCATGCTGACAGACAGCGCCGGACCCGGGTTCCAACCCACAACGTTCAGATGGTGGTGGTGCACGACATCGATATTACGCTTGAGCGAACCATCATGGATGACGCTGCATGCTTCCGGGTTCAGATAAACGCGGTCAGTACGATCCGGGAAGGTCTGGATACCATCGGCCAGCACATCTTCTTTCGCATCGTTCACTTTATCGATCAGGCGGTCGCCAAGACCACTGACTTTCACTGCGGCAATATCACCCACGTTGAAGTAGGTATGCAGTGCGGAGGTAGTTTCAAACTCGCCGTGGGCTTCCAGCTCGATTTCACAGGTTGCGCCGACTTTAAAGCGGGCAAGCAGGGTAAAGTCGTGTGGCCAAAGCTGACGCGTTTCAGCGTTGCTTTGCAACTCAAACGTCAGAACCACGCCGTTGTCATCTTCGTTATGCGCCTTCAGCGTCCAGGGCAGGTTACGCGCGAAGCCGTGAGAAGGTAGACCTTGCTGAGCCGCCGGGCCAAACCACGGCCAACAAATCGGTACGCCACCCCGCAGCGCCACACCAGTTTTAAACGGCGTGTTATTACTTAACCAGAGAACGTCATCTTCGCCGTTTGGTTTCCAGGACAGAAGGTGTGCGCCCTGCAGTGCGAAAGAGGCTTTAACCTGAGGGTGATCGACAACAATAACCTCCAGCTCATCAAGCTGGCGGCGGGAGAGAACAGGGGCAATTTGTTCGACTACCGGAAGTGCAAAAATTTTATTAATCATTACGCAATCCTTTTTAACCCTAAATATTTCGAGTTGCAGGACGGCGGCACGTGAACGACAAATTCGTCAGGAACGAATTTGAACAACCAAAGGTTGCCTTCGGTCAGGGACATGGATGTCCCTGATTCACCCCGATGAGCTTACTGTAGTAAGTGATTCGGGTGAGAGAGCGTAGCCAACACACCTGCAATTTGAAGTATGACGGGTATCTTCGGGCAAAAAAAAGAGCGACCTGAGTCGCTCTTACAGATTACTGTCTCATCTCAACTTATTTGGAGATGTGAGCAATCAGATCCAGAACTTTGTTGGAGTAACCAGTTTCGTTGTCGTACCAGGAAACCAGTTTCACGAAGTTGTCGTTCAGAGCGATACCTGCTTTAGCATCGAACACGGAAGTGCAAACTTCGCCGTTGAAATCGGTAGATACAACGTCGTCTTCGGTGTAACCCAGAACGCCTTTCATCGGGCCTTCGGAAGCAGCTTTGATTGCTTTCTTAATTTCTTCGTAAGAAGCAGCTTTTTCCAGACGAACGGTCAGGTCAACAACAGATACGTTCGGGGTCGGAACGCGGAACGCCATACCAGTCAGTTTGCCATTCAGTTCTGGCAGTACTTTACCTACCGCTTTAGCAGCACCGGTAGAGGACGGGATGATGTTCTGGGATGCGCCGCGGCCGCCACGCCAGTCTTTGTGAGACGGGCCATCAACGGTTTTCTGAGTAGCGGTGGTCGCGTGAACAGTCGTCATCAGACCTTCGATGATGCCGAAGTTGTCGTTGATAACTTTAGCCAGCGGAGCCAGGCAGTTAGTGGTGCAGGAAGCGTTAGAAACGATGTCCTGGCCTTCGTATTTGTCAAAGTTAGCGCCTTTAACAAACATCGGAGTGTTGTCTTTGGAAGGACCAGTCAGAACAACTTTTTTCGCGCCAGCAGTGATGTGCTTACGAGCGGTTTCATCTGTCAGGAACAGGCCAGTAGCTTCAGCTACTACGTCAACACCAACTTCGTCCCATTTCAGGTTAGCCGGATCACGTTCAGCGGTAACACGGATTTTTTTACCGTTTACGATCAGATGACCGTCTTTCACTTCAACGGTACCATTGAAACGGCCGTGAGTGGAGTCATATTTCAGCATGTAAGCCATGTAGTCAGCGTCTAACAGGTCGTTGATTGCAACGATCTCGATGTCAGAACGTTCTTGAGCAGCACGGAAAACAATGCGACCGATACGGCCAAAACCGTTGATACCTACTTTGATAGTCATATATTCCACCAGCTATTTGTTAGTGAATAAAAGGTTGCCTGTAAAATTACAAAAACCTTACGCAGCGTCAAGCGGAATCGTGTCAATCATTGCGACAAATCAAACTGCTGCTTAAGCTTTGCGCAACTGACTCGCCTCACTCTTCCTTTGGACTTGAAACCACATGGGGGCGGCGGCCCGAATTTTAAAGGGCAATCAAGATAAAAACGTGATGTCGATCACGATTCTTGGGCTGCCATTTCGCACGGATCAAGTTTAGAACAAAAGTTCGCACTACGGTGTTAATGTTTTGTTAGAATCTGTCTCGCGATGTGAGTTTAGATAAAGCGAGATGTGAGCAAATGGCTAAGCAACCTTCCCCAGAAGAACTGAAAAAAAATTTGTCCGAAATGCAGTTTTACGTGACACAAAATCATGGGACAGAACCGCCATTTACCGGGCGTTTGCTGCACAATAAGCGTGATGGCATCTACCATTGTCTGATCTGCGATAACCCCTTGTTTCGTTCAGAGACAAAATACGATTCTGGCTGCGGCTGGCCTAGCTTTTACGAGCCGGTGAGCGAAGAGGCTATCCGTTACATAAAAGACACGTCTCATGGCATGCAGCGCATTGAAATCCGCTGTGGAAACTGTGATGCGCATCTGGGGCATGTCTTTCCGGATGGGCCTCAGCCCACAGGCGAGCGTTACTGCGTTAATTCAGCGTCATTGAACTTCACCGACGGCGAAAACGGTGAGCAAACGAAAGGCTGAAGAAACGATTCAGCTAATTATTCTACGGAGAGTGGATTTAACATGAATCTTGATGAGATGATCGACAGCATGACGCCGGAAGTTTATCAGCGCTTATCGACAGCCGTTGAACTGGGAAAATGGCCGGATGGCGTCGCGCTGACCGCAGAACAAAAAGAGAACAGTTTGCAACTGGTGATGTTATGGCAGGCACGTAACAACACGAATGCGCAACACATGACTATCGATACCAACGGTGAGATGGTGATGAAGAGTAAGCAGCAACTAAAAGTGGAGTTTGGCATTACGCCTGAGCCGATTGCGACGTTTAAATCCTGATGATAAATGCCCGGTGAGCGTTTATGCCGGGCATATGCAGTAGGCTACTTTTTGTTCATCATCGCTTTAAGGTCAGCAAACGGATTATATTTCGCTTCGCCGACGGTCTTCTGCGCATCTTCTCCGGCAACCACTGTTGAACCATACTGGTCCGCTTCCGTATATTTGGAATGCTCATGATCGTGGCAGTACAGGCACAACATCTCCCAGTTGCTACCATCTTCCGGGTTGTTAGAGTGGTCGTGATCGATATGGTGTACGGTCAATTCGCGCAGATTTGAGTACACGAACTCGCGGGAACAACGTCCACAGACCCAGGGAAAGAGCTTAAGTGCCTTTTCCCGATAACCGACTTCCAGACGGGCGTAATTTTTAGGGATGAAAGCCATACCAGCTCATACCTCCAGTAGAAGATGAAAAGCTGCGCCAGAGAATGGCGCAGCGGATTGCGATAATCATAACCTATTGTGGCAAGCGTTGGGATCAGTGTTTGATACCCAATGAATCGGCCAACTGCTTCGCTAACTGGTTTTTATCATCCGCACCATACTCCCAGAACATAGCGCCTCCCAGTCCCTTGCTTTTGATGTAGTCCGCTTTGATGGCAACAGAACGCGGGTTTTCGTAGGAGAGGGCGAAAAGTGCTTTTCCGTCGGCAGACTGCACCGACAACCACGGCACTTTTGCTTCATCATCCCAGTGTTGGGTAAAGCGTTTTTGTGGATCGTTGATGAGCTTCGCCACAATGTCGTTGTACTTCACATAGGTATCTTTGGTCAGATCAACGCCCAGTGATTTGAACAGCGCAATGTGTTGTGGCTCAAAATAGGGCTGAGTGGCTGGATTTTTCTGTGCGTCGGGTTTGCTCCAGTCAATCCCTGGCTCAACGGCGCGTTTAGGCACGCGACCATAGAACCCAATACCCAGGTTCATCTGAGCAGGCTTTAGCCCTGCTGCGAGGTAGTTATTGACGACAAAATCGGCGCTGTACTTATCCGCTTCGGCGACCGTTGGCCACGTCGTCGAATCGTACAGGTTTGAGTTGAAGTACTGAGTGCCGTAAGCCATATCGTAGGTCATCAGATTGATGTAATCGAGTAATGGCGCAATGGCTTTGACGTCTACCCAGCTTTTCGGGCTTTCAGCGTTTGCACCGACTGCGATGGTCACCAGTTTTTTATGGCCCACTGCGGCACGTAACTCCTTCAGCAGCGTAGTAAAGTTTGCACGATCGGTCGGTTTACTTTCAACTAACCCCCATGCACCGTTTACCGGATACTCCCAGTCGAGGTCGATACCATCCAGGCCATATTTCGCAATGATGTCTTGCACCGACTGAATAAATATCGCCCGGGATTCTTTTGTGGCCGCAGCGCCTGAGAATCCACGCGCCCCCCAACCGCCAACGGAAAGCAGAACTTTAAGATTCGGGTTCTGTTTACGCAATTCCGGGATCTTATGCAGATCAGACTGCACTTTTTCTGAAAGCCAAATTTGATGCAGCTTACTGGCATCTTTTAGCGCGTCATTGGTTTCGTCCTTCTCGTTGTTATAGATCAGGCCAAATGAGTAGTTCAGGTGGGTTATCTGGCGAACATCCAGTTTGTCGATATCGCCGCCAGGACCGGCAGTGACGTCGCCGCCGCCGTTGAAGTAGCCGACAGACATCAGTGAGTTAGCGGAAACAACGCTGGCACAGAGCAGGGGTAATGCTGCCAACAAAGGCAAAAGTTTCATCGGAGTTCCTCTTTGACAATTAAAAAAGCAAACACGCCACGGAAATGGCGTGGCGAAAAAAACAGCTCTTGTAGGTTAACAGTTTCATAACAGGAAAAATGCGAAGGGGTTCACGTCACTTTAGCGAAGCGGCTGCCATGTTCCTTTGTTTTTCAGTTCATCGTTGCACTTATTTGTGATCTGAGTTGTGAAATACAGAATTTTATCTGCGTTGTAAAGATTTGGTGTTGACCTCAAAAATTATATGGATAAGTATGATGACCACTGATGCAAAACTAAACACAAAGGAAAATTCAATGAAAGCACTGGCAAGATTTGGCAAGGCCTTTGGCGGCTATAAGATGATTGATGTACCGGAACCGGTTTGTGGCCCGGATGACATCGTGATTGAAATCAAAGCGGCGGCTATCTGCGGCGCGGACATGAAACACTACAATGTTGATAGCGGATCCGATCAGTTTAACTCCATCCGCGGCCATGAGTTCGCCGGTAAAATTGTCCGCGTTGGCGACAAAGTTAAGGACTGGAAAGTCGGTCAGCGGGTGGTGTCTGACAATAGTGGACATGTCTGCGGCGTTTGCCCAGCCTGCGAACAAGGCGATTTTCTGTGTTGTACAGAAAAAGTGAACTTAGGTCTCGACAACAACACATGGGGCGGAGGGTTCTCGAAATATTGCCTGGTGCCGGGGGAAATCCTCAAAATTCACCGCCATGCGCTGTGGGAAATCCCACAAGGCGTTGATTATGAAGAAGCGGCGGTGCTGGATCCTATCTGTAACGCCTACAAATCTATCGCTCAGCAATCCAAATTCCTTCCCGGCCAGGACGTTGTGGTTTTCGGCACCGGTCCATTGGGACTCTTTTCGGTCCAGATGGCGCGCATTATGGGGGCCGTCAATATCGTGATGGTCGGGCTGGAAGAGGACGTCGCCGTACGCTTCCCGATCGCCAAAGAGCTGGGGGCGACTGCGGTTGTCAACGGTTCCACCGAAGATGTGGTCGCGCGCTGCCAGGAAATCTGCGGTAAAGACAATCTGGGGCTGGTCATCGAATGCTCCGGTGCCAATATCGCCCTTAAACAATCGATCGAAATGCTGCGCCCAAATGGTGAAGTCGTTCGCGTTGGCATGGGCTTTAAACCTCTCGATTTCTCCATCAACGACATCACCGCGTGGAACAAAAGCATCATTGGTCATATGGCCTATGACTCCACGTCCTGGCGCAACGCCATCCGCCTGCTGGCCAGCGGTGCGATCAAAGTTAAACCGATGATTACTCACCGTATCGGCTTGTCGCAATGGCGCGAAGGGTTTGACGCCATGGTCGATAAAACCGCGATTAAAGTGATCATGACCTACGACTTTGATGAATAACCTCATTTATTAAAGGAAGGTTCCCGGATGGAACAGATAGCAAAACCGTACTGCGGCGCGAGGTTGGACAGGCTGCCTGACTGCCGTTGGCACACGTCGATGTTTGCGATGGTTGCCTTTGGATTACTGGTTTGTTGGAGTAATGCCGTTGGCGGATTAATTCTTGCGCAGTTAAAAGAACTCGGCTGGACCGATAATTCCACTACCGCCACGTTTTCCGCCATTACGACGGCGGGAATGTTTCTCGGCGCGCTTGCCGGGGGAATTATCGGGGATAAAACCGGGCGCAAAAATGCCTTTATCCTGTATGAAGCGATTCATATTATCGCCATGGTCGTGGGGGCGTTTTCGCCAAATATGACCTTCCTTATTGCCTGCCGTTTTGTGATGGGGGTGGGATTAGGTGCGCTGCTGGTGACTCTGTTTGCCGGGTTCACCGAATATATGCCCGGCAGGAATCGCGGTACCTGGTCCAGTAGGGTCTCGTTTATCGGTAATTGGTCTTATCCGCTCTGTTCGCTGATTGCGATGGGACTGACGCCGTTAATCAGTGCTGAATGGAACTGGCGCGTGCAACTGCTGATCCCGGCGGTGCTATCGCTGATTGCCACTGCCATTGCCTGGCGCTGGTTCCCCGAGTCGCCTCGCTGGCTGGAGTCTCGTGGACGCTACGCGGAAGCCGAAAAAGTGATGCGGGCAATAGAAGAGGGCGTGGTTCAGCAGACCGGTAAGCCACTGCCGCCAGTGGTGATAGGAGATGACGGCAAGGCACCGCGCTCTGTTCCGTATTCGGCTTTATTAACCGGCGTATTACTCAAGCGCGTTATTTTAGGTTCCTTTGTTCTGATTGCCATGAACGTCGTGCAGTACACCTTAATTAACTGGCTGCCGACGATATTTATGACCCAGGGCATTAACCTGAAAGATTCCATTGTCTTAAATACCATGAGTATGTTTGGTGCGCCGTTTGGAATATTTATCGCCATGCTGGTGATGGATAAAATTCCCAGAAAGACCATGGGGGTGGGCTTATTAGTATTAATCGCCGTGCTGGGATATATCTACTCGCTGCAAACCAGCATGCTGCTGATTACGTTAATAGGCTTCTTCCTGATTACCTTTGTGTATATGTACGTTTGCTACGCCTCAGCGGTATATGTACCGGAAATATGGCCGACCGAAGCGAAACTTCGCGGTTCTGGTCTGGCGAATGCGGTAGGGCGTATCAGCGGTATCGCCGCGCCTTATGCGGTCGCGGTATTGCTTAACGGTTATGGCGTAACGGGGGTGTTTGTCCTGCTGGGTGCGGTCTCCATTATTGTCGCTGTCGCCATTGCTACCATCGGAATTGAAACCAAAGGCGTCTCTGTCGAAAGCCTCGGTATTGATGCAGTTACCAGCAAATAATATTGATGGGAAAGAAAATGAAAAATTCAAAAGCGATATTAAAAACGCCGGGCACGATGAAAATTATTGCCGCCGATATCCCGGTACCCAAAGAGCATGAAGTACTGATCAAAATTGAATATGTAGGTATTTGCGGTTCAGATGTTCACGGTTTCGAATCAGGTCCCTTTATTCCGCCAAAAGACCCAAACCAGGAAATTGGTCTGGGGCATGAATGCGCTGGTACGGTGGTGGCGGTAGGAAACCGCGTCAGTAAATTTAAACCGGGCGACCGGGTGAACATTGAACCCGGCGTGCCGTGTGGTCACTGCCGCTACTGTCTGGAGGGCAAATACAACATCTGTCCGGACGTCGACTTTATGGCCACGCAGCCTAATTATCGCGGCGCGCTAACCCACTATCTGTGCCATCCGGAGAGCTTCACTTACAAGCTGCCCGATAACATGGACACCATGGAAGGCGCGCTGGTGGAGCCTGCGGCGGTCGGTATGCATGCCGCAATGCTGGCGGACGTTAAGCCGGGTAAGAAAATCGTCATTCTGGGGGCTGGCTGTATTGGTTTAATGACCCTGCAGGCTTGCAAATGTTTGGGTGCTACCGACATCGCCGTTGTTGATGTTTTGGAAAAACGTCTGGCCATGGCCGAGCAGCTTGGTGCGACGACGGTGATCAACGGAGCGAAAGAGGACACCGTTGCCCGCTGTCAGCAGTTCTCCGGCGATATGGGGGCTGACATTGTTTTTGAAACTGCCGGCTCGGCGATCACCGTTAAGCAAGCTCCGTACCTGGTGATGCGCGGCGGGAAAATCATGATCGTTGGGACGGTTCCCGGTGATTCGGCGATTAATTTCCTCAAAATTAACCGTGAAGTCTCCATTCAGACCGTTTTTCGCTACGCCAACCGCTATCCGGTCACTATTGAAGCCATTTCCTCCGGGCGTTTCGATGTCAAGTCGATGGTGACACATATTTATGATTATGAAGATGTTCAGCGCGCGTTTGATGAGTCAGTCAACAATAAACGCGAAATTATCAAAGGCGTTATTAAAGTTAACCATTAATTTATTGAAAAGGGAGAAACAACTATGCTGGCAGATATTAAATATTGGGAAAATGATGCCCAGAATAAACATTATGCGATTGCCCACTTTAACGTGTGGAATGCGGAAATGTTAATGGGGGTGATCGATGCGGCGGAAGAATCTAAATCGCCGGTGATTATCTCCTTCGGCACCGGTTTTGTCGGTAATACCTCGTTTGAAGATTTTTCGCATATGATGGTTTCGATGGCGAAAAAAGCCTCGGTGCCGGTTATTACCCATTGGGACCACGGGCGCAGCATGGAAATTATCCATAACGCCTGGACCCACGGCATGAATTCGCTGATGCGCGATGCCTCCGCCTTTGATTTCGAAGAGAATATTCGCCTGACTAAAGAGGCAGTGGATTTCTTCCATCCGTTGGGTATTCCGGTCGAGGCGGAGCTGGGCCACGTGGGGAATGAAACGGTTTATGAAGAAGCGCTGGCGGGCTATCACTATACCGACCCGAGCCAGGCGGCGGAATTTGTCGAGCGTACCGGCTGCGATTCTCTGGCGGTAGCGATTGGTAACCAGCACGGTGTCTATACTTCAGAGCCGAAACTGAATTTCGACGTGGTCAAACGCGTGCGCGAGGCGGTATCCGTTCCGCTGGTGCTGCACGGCGCGTCCGGCATTAGCGATGCGGATATCAAAAAGGCCATTTCATTAGGTATTTCGAAAATCAATATTCATACCGAACTGTGCCAGGCGGCAATGGCGGCGGTGCAGGAGAACCAGAATCAGCCGTTCCTGCACGTTGAGCGTGAAGTTCGCAAAGCGGTAAAAGAGCGCGCGCTGGAGAAAATTAAACTGTTTGGTTCTGACGGTAAAGCGGAATGACAATATGGATAATATCGAGGTTATTTGTATCGGGGCGGCTATTGTTGATATTCCCTTGCAGCCAGTAAGTAAAAATATCTTTGATGTAGATTCTTATCCTTTAGAACGTATTGCGATGACGACGGGAGGCGATGCGATTAATGAAGCGACGATTATTTCTCGTCTCGGACATCGTACTGCATTAATAAGCCGGGTCGGTGACGATGCTGCGGGACATTTTATTGTCGACCATTGTCGTCGGGAGAATATTGATATTCAGAGCCTGAAACAGGATGCGGATATTGATACTTCCATTAACGTGGGTTTGGTCACAGCCGATGGTGAACGCACCTTTGTCACCAATCGCAACGGCAGCCTGTGGAAACTGAATATTAACGATGTTGATTTTGACCGTTTCTCGCAGGCAAAGCTGCTGTCGCTGGCGAGTATTTTTAACAGTCCGCTGCTTGATGGTCAGGCGTTAACGGCCATTTTCACGCAGGCGAAAGCGCATAAGCTCATTATCTGCGCCGATATGATTAAACCGCGACTGAATGAAACGCTGGACGATATCCGTGAAGCGCTGAGCTACGTGGATTATCTGTTTCCCAATTTTGAGGAGGCAAAACTGCTCACCGGGAAAGAGACGCTGGATGAAATAGCCGATAGTTTTCTGGGCTGCGGCGTGAAAACGGTAGTCATTAAGACCGGCAAGAGAGGCTGTTTTATCAAAAGTGTCGATATGAAAATGGAGGTCCCGGCGGTGTCAGGAATTACCGCCATCGACACCATCGGCGCAGGGGATAACTTTGCTTCAGGATTTATCTCCGCGCTGCTTGAAGGCAAACCGCTTCGCGACTGCGCGCTGTTTGCTAACGCCACGGCGGCGATATCGGTACTGAGCGTGGGCGCGACGACCGGCGTGAAGAACAGAAAGCTGGTGAAACAACTTCTCGATGAATACGAAGGGTAATAACGGCAGATGAAAATGATTCCTTTAGGCAGTACGGATATTACGCTTTCCCGCATGGGATTAGGGACATGGGCCATTGGCGGCGGCCCGGCATGGAACGGCGATCTCGACCTGCAGATTTGCATTGACACCATTGTTGAAGCACACCGCTGCGGTATTAATCTCATTGATACCGCGCCTGGCTACAACTTTGGCAACAGCGAAGTGATTGTCGGGCAGGCGCTGAAAAAGCTGCCGCGCAGCGAGATCGTGGTTGAAACCAAATGCGGCATCGTATGGGAGCGAACAGGCAGCCTGTTTAACAAAGTAGGTGATCGCCAGCTGTATAAAAACCTCTCGCCTGAGTCGATTCGCGAAGAGGTGGACGCCAGTCTGCAAAGATTGGGCATCGATAGCATTGATATTTATATGACCCACTGGCAGTCGGTTGAGCCCTGTTTTACGCCGATTGCGGAAACCGTAGACACGCTGAACGCACTGAAAAAAGAGGGGAAAATCCGTTCGATTGGGGCGGCGAACGTCGATGCCGGGCATATCAGGGAGTACCTCAAGTATGGCGAGCTGGATATCGTGCAGGCCAAGTACAGCATTCTTGATCGCGCGCTGGAAACTGAACTGCTGCCGTTATGCCAGCAGAATGGCATTGTTGTGCAGGTTTATTCCCCACTCGAGCAGGGACTCCTGACCGGGACTATTGATCGAGATTATGTCCCTAGCGGTGCGCGGGCCAACAAAGTCTGGTTCCAACGGGACAATATGCTGCGGGTGATTGACATGCTTGAGCAATGGCAGCCACTGTGCGAGAAATACCGCTGCACAATCCCCGCGCTGGCCTTGGCATGGATTTTAAAGCAAAGCGATTTAATTACCTTACTGAGCGGCGCAACCGCGCCTGAACAGGTTCGCGAGAATGTCGAGGCGTTGACCATTCCTCTGACAGATGATGATTCATTATTGATGAGGCAAATGGCAGAGGCGTTGGATAGCAAATAAGCCAGCAGATAGGATTGACCTCTGTTTCTGTGTAAAAGAGTATTGAAATCTGTGATTCAGACATGTTCTTTTGAAAATAAACATAGCCTGTGAGATACTAGGGTCTTATTATTACTTTGCAGGAAACAGAGGTGTCATCGTGGCGGCAAAAGACAGGATTCAGGCCATTAAGCAAATGGTGGCTAATGATAAGAAAGTGGCGGTATCTAATTTAAGTTCAATCTTTCAGGTAACTGAGGAAACGATTCGCCGCGATCTTGAAAAACTGGAAGATGAAGGTTTTCTGACCCGAACATATGGCGGTGCAGTGCTCAATACTACCGCGTTGTCCGACAATATTCATTTTTATAAGCGTGCAAAATCTTTCTTCGAAGAGAAGCAGATCATTGCCCGTAATGCGTTACCGTTTATTAAAAATAAGACCACGATGGCTGCCGACTCCAGCAGTACTGCGATGGAATTATTAAAGCTATTGAAGGAAAGAAACGATCTGACGTTGCTGACGAACTCAGCGGAAGCGTTTCATGAATTAGCGCAATCTGAGATTAATGTGGTTTCGACTGGGGGAGAGTTAAATAAGAATACACTGTCACTTCAGGGCCGTATCACCAAAGAGATTATCAGCCGCTATCACGTTGATATCATGGTGATGAGCTGCAAAGGGCTGGACATTACAAGCGGTGCGCTTGATTCAAACGAAGCAGAAGCTGAGATCAAAAAAACAATGATTCGTCAGGCGGCAGAGGTCGCTCTGTTAGTCGATCACTCAAAGTTTGATCGTAAAGCATTTGTCCAGTTAGTGGATCTTAGCCATATTAATTACATTATAACAGATAAAGCACCGGGTGCTGAGTGGGTTGAATTTTGCAAGAAAAATAATATCCAGCTTGTGTACTAATGCAGGGCTAAGTAGTCGATATTTTTTAGATTGCATCCGGTTAATGCCAAATAAAAATGATGATGGTAAATGCGACAGATTTACACTGTCGCCTATTGCCATAACAAGTTTATTATATTTTGCTGCATTTGAGGCACCCAGATGGAACAATATGAACATATCGGCGCAAGGCTGGATCGCTTACCTTTTTCAAAGTTTCACTTTCGTATTTTTGGTATTATCAGCTTTGGTTTGTTGCTGACGGGCTTTCTGAGTTATTCCGGTAATGTGGTATTAGCTAAACTGGTTAGTAATGGCTGGTCGAATAACTACCTTAATGCGGCATTTACTTCAGCGCTAATGTTTGGTTATTTTATTGGCTCATTGAGCGGTGGGTTTATCGGCGATTATCTTGGGCGGCGGCAAGCGTTTCGGATGAATTTGCTGATAGTCGGTATTTCTGCAACTGCCGCCTCTTTTGTTCCCAATATGTATTGGTTAATCTTCTTCCGTGGGCTTATGGGGGTAGGAATGGGGGCGCTGATTATGGTGGGTTATGCCTCCTTTACTGAGTTTATTCCCCCGGTGGTACGCGGTAAATGGTCTGCTCGTTTGTCTTTTGTCGGCAACTGGTCACCCATGCTGTCTGCGGCTGTCGGTGTTGTCGTCATCGCCTGTTTCAGCTGGCGAGTGATGTTTTTTCTTGGTGGTGTGGGAATGCTGTTGGCCTGGTATCTGTCAGGAAAATACCTTATTGAGTCTCCCCGGTGGCTGGCAGGCAAAGGTCTGCAAGAAAAGGCGGAAAAGCATATCCTGGATGTAGAACAACAGGTCGAGAAAGAAAAAAAGATCATCTTGCCGCCATGTCCAAATCCTCGAGAAAAAACGGGGTTAAGCACGGTAAATGATTCGTTTTGGTTGTTATTCAAGGGGCAAATGTTACGCCGGACGCTGGTGGCGATCACAGTACTGATCGCGATGAACATCTCGCTGTATACTATTACCGTCTGGATCCCGACAATTTTCGTTAACACCGGTTTTGATGTGACGAAATCTATTTTCATGACCTCGATTATTATGATTGGGGCACCGGTAGGCATTTATATTGCCGCATTAATTATTGACCGCTTCCCACGACGGTTATTTGGCTCAACGCTGCTGATTATTATTGCTATCCTGGGATATTTTTATTCGATTCAAACACAGGAATGGGCGATTTTAAGCTATGGCCTGGTGATGATCTTTTTTTTGTATATGTATGTCTGTTTTGCTTCTGCGGTGTATGTCCCGGAACTTTGGCCAACCCATCTTCGATTGCGAGGTTCCGGTTTTGTGAATGCCGTGGGGAGAATTGTCGCTGTATTTACACCGTACGGGGTTGCTGTATTACTCACTCAGTATGGCGCGGTCACCGTGTTTATTGTGCTCGGCGCTATGCTGGTGGTGTGCTCACTGATCCTGTTTTGTTTTGGTATTGAAACCCGCAGGGTTTCGCTGGAGCAGATATCGAGCCTGGGGTGAGTTTTGCCTGACAGTACGCCATCAGGCAAAACGTTAGCGCTGCGTTTCTTCCCAGTCAGCCAGCGTGTACAGCGTTGCTCCGGCTGTAGCCATTTCCATAAAGGCGTGCGCGCTGTCTTCTGGCTGAATATTTACCCCACGGCAACCGTCAGTAATAACGCTGACGGTATAGCCAAGATCGAGCGCATCCAGTACGGTAAATTTTACGCAATAGTCGGTTGCCAGACCCATGATGATCAGTTCAACCATTCGATTTTCCAGCAGCCAGGCATTAAGCGCGGTTGCCTGACGGCGGCCGTTATCAAAAAAGGCGCTGTAACTGTCGACCAGTGGATTTTCACCCTTGGTGAAGGTTTGAGAAATCGCACGCTGGTTCAACAGCGGATGCAGGGCAGCACCTTCGCTATTTTGCACACAGTGATCGGGCCAGAACGTCTGTGGCAGTCCGTCCAGTTGTCCCTGACTGTAAGGCGTAACCTGATGCTGGCTGGCAAAGCTACCGTGATTCGCCGGGTGCCAGTCCAGACTGGCAACGACGGTGTCACCGCGTACGGCACACCAGTCGATCAGACGGTTGGCAATATCGATTGTGCTGTCGCCTTGCGGGACGGCAAGTGCGCCACCGGCACAAAAATCATTCTGTAAATCGACCAGCAATAAGGCTCGGGCCATCGTCATAGACTCCTTTACTCGTCCGGTGTGAGCTCACCACGTAAATTTTGCGTCATCGCTTCGCGAATTGCCTGGGTATCCAGGTTCTGGCTCAGCAAATAATGCAGCTTGGTAAGCGTAGCTTCGACGGTCATGTCCGCGCCGCCAATAACTCCCGCGTGCGCCAGCGCATTCCCCGTCGCGTAACCGCCCATATTGACCTTGCCGGACATGCATTGGGTGAGATTCACCACCACAATGCCACGCGAACTGGCATCTTCAAGCTCTTTCAAAAACTCTTTGTTTTGTGGTGCATTACCGACACCGTAGGATCGAAGAATTAACGCTTTCACGGGCTGGCGCAGGAAATTTCGCACCACGTCAGCAGAGATCCCTGGGTAAATCGTGACCACGCCGATCGGCTGCGGGGTGATGGGGTGAACAATCAGTGAGCCCACACCATGCGGTGCGGGTGGAGTCCCCAGCCGGCGGATGTGGATTCCCGCTTCCAGTAGTGGAGCAAGGTTCGGTGAGGCGAAAGCGTCAAAACCGTCAGCATGTGCTTTGGTTGTACGGTTGCCACGAAACAGGCGGTTGTTGAAAAACAGGGTGACTTCATTAATCGGGTAATTTGCTGCAACGTACAAAGCATTCAGCAAATTGATTTGTCCGTCCGAGCGTAGTTCTGCTAGTGGGATTTGTGACCCTGTCACAATGACCGGTTTACCCAGATTTTCCAGCATAAAAGAGAGCGCCGACGCGGTAAACGCCATGGTGTCGGTACCGTGCAGAATGACAAAACCATCGTAATCGTCATAGTGGGCTTTGATGTCTTCGGCAATATGTTGCCAGTCTTCCGGCGTCATATCGGAGGAATCCATCAGTGGGACGTATTCATGGATGGTGAAGTCTGGCATCTCAGGGCGGTGGAATTCAGGCATCAATGCCAGTTGGCGCTGCAGATGACCCGAAACCGGAATGTAACCCTGTTCAGAGCGCTGCATACCTATGGTACCGCCGGTATAGGCAACGTAAATCGATTTCTTTTGCATGACGATTTTCTTAAGGAGTCAGGATATTAATATAGCCGGATGGCTGCTATGCCTTATCCGGCCTAAAAGTTGCGCGATATTCGTAGGCCGGATAAGACGCCTTAGCGTCCTGTCCGGCAATAGCGACTTAACGGACGTTGGCGCAGGTCAGGCAGAACGCATAACGGTTTTGCGGATCGTTAAACGCAGCCAGTTTATCTCCTTCAGCTTTTACCGCGCTGGCAGCAGAAGCCAGCGGTGCCGGGAGCATTGCCTGAAGGGCTTCTGGCAGCATGGCGCGCACCGAACCTGACATGCTGTCCATGACCATATCCACGAAGGTAGGCTCGTCCTGATAATACTCAATGTGCCATTGTTTCAGTTTTGCCAGCTCTGCAGCTTTCGCGACGGCATCATCGAAATCGCCCAGGCTGTCTACCAGTCCGTTTGCTTTCGCATCCTGACCGGTCCAGACATGACCCTGAGCAATTTTATCAATCTGCTCCGGTGTCGTCTTACGCGCATCCGCAACCAGCGTGATAAAGCGCTTATAGCCGTTCTCGATGCTTAACTGCATCATTTGCTGTACTTCCGACGGTAACGCTTTGGTGATGGAGATATCCGCCAGTGGGGACGTTGCAACACCGTCAGTATGCACGCCAATTGAATCCAGGCTGTTTTCTACGGTATTGATAACACCAAAGATGCCGATGGAACCGGTCAGAGTGCTGGGGTTTGCCACGATGTAGCTTGCAGGCGTGGAGATCCAGTACCCCCCGGACGCCGCCATACCGCCCATGGAAACGACAACCGGTTTGCCCGCTGCTTTTGCCGCTGCCAGCTCAGAACGGATCACTTCCGAGGCGCTGACGCTACCGCCAGGGCTATTCACGCGCAGGACAATGGCCTTCACTTTCGGATCGAGGCGTGCTTCACGGATCTGTGCGGCGGTCGTATCGCCACCCACATTCCCTGGCGTTTCCTCTCCGTCCATAATGGCACCGTTGGCGAAGACGACGCCGATGCTGTCTCCGGTATCAGCAGGTGTTTTCAGTGTGTAATCGTAGTAGCTGACAGAGCGGTAGTTTTTATCCGCTTTGCTCCAGCCAAACTGTTTGGTCAGCAACTTTTCGACTTCAGCACTGGAGGCGAGAGCATCCACCAATTTGTTATCGAGAGCATATTTCGCCGTATCACCGTCGACTTTCGTCAGGCCGTCCAGCATCGCTTGCGCGCCAGGGAATACCTGTTGCGCCGGGATTTGCCGGTTAGCGGCGACCGTATCGAGATAGTTCTGCCACAGCTCGCCAATCCAGCGGCTGTCAGCTTCACGCGCGGCAGGTGACATATCATCACGGATAAACGGCTCGACGGCGGATTTATAGGTACCCACGCGGAATACGTGCGTTGAGACCTTCAGCTTATCCAGCAGGGATTTGTAGTACAGACCGTTGGTGGCAAAGCCGTGCAGATCAACGGAACCCTGCGGGGATAGCCAAATTTTGTTGGCAAAACTTGCCAGATAATACTGCCCCTGGCTGAAGTTATCGCCTACAGCAAAGACAGGCTTACCGCTGTCGCGGAACTCGCGTAGCGCTTTACCGATATATTGCATCGACGGTTGGTCGGCACCGGCGAAGTTTTTCAAGTCCATCACGATGCCGGTAATGTTGCGGTCATCTTTGGCCTGTCGAATGGTATTCACGATATCGAACAGGGAGTTTTCCTGTAGACGATCGGAACTTGCGCCAAACAGCTGACGACCGATGACACTTAACCGACTGGTGCTTGACGGTTTATCAACAATTACCCCCGAGATATCCAGCAGCAGTGCGCCACGTTCAGCATGTTCGCTGGTGTTGCTGCTACTGACCTGCATCCAGATCCCAACACCCACCAGTACTAAAAAGATAAAGAACAGGTTAAGCACAAATTCACGGACGAAATTGAGTAATCGCCATGTCCATTTAAAAAATCCGGCAATAAATCGCCACAGGGTTCGCATGTATTCTCCCTATCGATTAACAACACGCCCCCGTGAGCCACGAGAAAGGCGTTAAGATGTGGCTATCGTAATGACCCGACAGGCACTTGTCAGCAGGAATCACCACCTGTGCTGTAACAAAATCCGCCCGCGTGTTAATTTTGTGAACAAATATCATTGTTGGAGTTAAGCAAATGGATGCACTCGAATTACTTATGACCCGTCGTAGCGCTTCTCGTCTTGTCGAACCGGCCCCGGCGGGAGAGCAGCTGCAAAATATCCTGCGTGCTGGTATGCGTGCGCCAGACCACAAATCGCTACAACCGTGGCAATTTTTTGTGATTGAAGGTGAAGGGCGCGAGCGTTTTAGCGCCGTGCTTGAAAAAGGCGCGATTGCTGCCGGAAGTGATGAAAAAGCACAGGAAAAAGCCCGTACAGCACCGTTTCGCGCGCCGCTGATTATCGCTGTGGTGGCGAAATGTGAAGAAAGCGACAAGGTCCCGATGTGGGAACAAGAAATGTCTGCGGGCTGTGCGGTAATGGCGATGCAAATGGCGGCGATTGCGCAAGGGTTTGGCGGGATCTGGCGCAGCGGAGCCTTAACGGAAAGTACGGTAGTCCGCGAAGCGTTTGATTGTCGTCCACAGGATAAAATCGTCGGTTTTCTCTATCTGGGAACGCCGCAGCTAAAAGCCTCCACCTCGATTAATCTTGCCGATCCGACCTCATTCGTCCGTTATTTCTGACATCAACGGCAAAACTGTCTGGATTATGAGCAAAGACACCCTAATTCAGACAGTCACTCTTACCACATCATGGAATGAGCGCTACCATATCCGCATTGCAATGACAGGAGATGTCCATGAGCGAGAACGCTATTCGTTTAACACAATACAGCCACGGAGCCGGTTGCGGTTGTAAAATTTCCCCGAAAGTGTTGGAAACCATCCTGCACAGCGAGCAGGCGAAGTTTGTTGATCCGAATTTACTCGTGGGTAATGAAACCCGCGATGACGCGGCGGTGTACGATCTGGGTAACGGCACCAGCGTTATCAGTACCACCGATTTCTTTATGCCGATTGTCGATAATCCGTTTGATTTTGGCCGCATTGCTGCGACCAACGCTATCAGCGACATTTTTGCAATGGGCGGCAAACCGATTATGGCAATCGCTATTCTGGGCTGGCCTCTTGATAAGCTGGCACCGGAAATAGCCCGCGAAGTGACCGAAGGTGGGCGTTTTGCCTGTCGTCAGGCGGGGATTGCACTGGCGGGTGGACACTCTATTGATGCCCCTGAACCAATCTTTGGACTCGCTGTGACGGGTATTGTGCCAACCGAACGTGTGAAGAAAAACAGCACCGCTGAGGCTGGATGTAAGCTGTTCCTCACCAAACCACTGGGTATTGGTGTACTGACCACCGCAGAGAAGAAATCGCTGCTGAAACCGGAACACGTCGGACTGGCGACAGAAGTGATGTGCCGTATGAACATTGCCGGTGCGGCATTTGCCGATATCGACGGTGTGAAAGCCATGACCGATGTAACCGGTTTTGGTCTGCTGGGTCATCTGAGCGAGATGTGCCAGGGGGCAGGCGTTCAGGCGCAAATCGTCTACCAGGACATTCCTAAGCTTCCCGGTGTTGAAGAATACATCGCACAGGGCGCAGTGCCGGGCGGCACGCAGCGTAACTACGCGAGCTATGGACACCTGATGGGGGAAATGCCGCAATCGGTACGCGATCTGCTGTGCGATCCGCAAACTTCCGGCGGCTTGCTGCTGGCGGTAACACCGGAATCTGAAGCTGAGGTCAAAGCCGCAGCTGCGCAGTTTGGTATCGATCTCACGGCTATCGGTGAGCTAGTGGAAGCCCGCGGCGGTCGCGCCATGGTTGAGATTCGTTAACCCGATGCGGTTGTTTATTGCCGAAAAACCGAGTCTGGCGCGCGCCATCGCCGATGTGTTACCCAAGCCACATCGTAAAGGTGACGGTTTCATTGAATGCGGAAATGGGCAAGTGGTGACCTGGTGTATCGGTCACTTGCTCGAACAGGCGCAGCCAGACGCCTACGACAGTCGTTATGCTCGCTGGAGCCTGGCCGATCTGCCGATTGTTCCGGAAAAGTGGCAACTGCAGCCGCGTCCCTCTGTGACCAAGCAACTCAACGTCATTAAACGCTTTTTACATGAAGCCAGCGAAGTTATTCACGCCGGAGACCCCGATCGAGAAGGACAACTGCTGGTGGACGAGGTGCTGGATTACCTGCAGCTTGCTCCCGAAAAACGCCAGCAGGTGCAACGCTGCCTGATTAACGACCTCAACCCACAGGCAGTGGAGCGGGCGATAGAGCGTCTACGTGCAAACAGCGATTTCATCCCACTGTGCGTGTCGGCACTGGCACGCGCACGCGCGGACTGGCTGTACGGCATCAATATGACGCGTGCTTACACTATTCTCGGGCGCAACGCAGGGTACCAGGGCGTTCTTTCTGTTGGCCGTGTACAGACACCGGTGCTTGGGCTGGTTGTACGTCGCGATGAAGAGATCGAGAACTTTGTCGCTAAAGATTTTTTTGAGGTGAAAGCGCATATCGTGACACCCGCCGATGAGCGTTTTACCGCCATCTGGCAACCCAGCGAGGCCTGTGAACCTTATCAGGACGAAGAAGGGCGTTTACTGCATCGCACGCTGGCTGAGCATGTGGTGAAGCGCATCAACGGTCAGCCGGCGATAGTCACCAGTTATAATGATAAACGGGAATCAGAATCCGCGCCGCTGCCGTTTTCGCTGTCGGCGCTGCAGATTGAAGCCGCGAAACGCTTCGGTTTAAGTGCGCAAAACGTTCTGGATATCTGCCAGAAACTGTACGAAACCCACAAGCTGATTACCTACCCGCGTTCGGACAGCCGTTATCTGCCGGAGGAGCACTTTGCCGGACGCCATGCGGTGATGAACGCGATTAGCATCCATGCGCCGGATCTGCTACCGCAGCCTGCTGTGAATCCCGATACGCGCAATCGTTGTTGGGACGATAAAAAAGTGGATGCGCACCACGCTATTATTCCGACAGCGCGTAGCTCAACCATCAATCTCAATGACAATGAGTCGAAGATTTACAACCTGATTGCGCGTCAGTATCTGATGCAGTTTTGCGCGGATGCTGTTTTTCGTAAGTGCGTCATTGAACTGGATATCGCCAAAGGTAAGTTTGTTGCCAAGGCGCGTTTCCTGGCCGAGGCCGGATGGCGTACGCTGCTCGGTAACAAAGAGCGCGATGAAGATAACGACGGTACGCCGCTGCCAGTGGTGGCAAAAGACGATGAGTTGCTGTGTGAAAAAGGCGAAGTGGTTGAACGTCAGACCCAGCCGCCGCGTCACTTTACCGATGCGACGTTGTTGTCGGCAATGACCGGGATAGCGCGTTTTGTGCAGGATAAAGATCTGAAAAAGATCCTCCGCGCGACAGACGGACTGGGGACAGAAGCAACACGAGCCGGGATTATCGAATTACTGTTTAAACGCGGATTCCTGGTGAAAAAAGGGCGCTATATCCATTCGACCGATGCCGGAAAAGCGCTGTTCCACTCGCTGCCTGAAATGGCGACACGCCCGGATATGACCGCGCACTGGGAGTCGATTCTGACCCAAATTAGTGAAAAACAGTGTCGTTATCAGGACTTTATGCAGCCGTTAGTCGGAACGCTGTATCAGTTAATCGACCAGGCTCGTAGTACACCCGTTCGCCGGTTCCGTGGGATTGCTGCACCTGGCGGTAGTGATAAGAAAAAGAGTGTGCCGCGTAAACGTCCGGCAAAAAAAAGCCCGCCAGCAGATGAGGCGAGCGTGTAGTGTATTCGTAGGCCGGATAAGGCACGCGTGCTGCATCCGGCAATGCCTGATGGCGCGACGCTTATCAGGCCTACGGGAGCTACAGTTCTGAATTAAATCACACCCTGGCCCAGCATCGCGTCGGCAACTTTCACAAAGCCTGCGATGTTGGCGCCGCGCACATAGTTGGTTTGTTTGCTTTCACCGCCGTACTCGACACAGGCGTGGTGAATATCCAGCATGATATGGTGCAGACGGGCATCGACTTTCTCTGCCTTCCAGCCCAGACGCGCGGCATTCTGCGCCATTTCCAGACCGGATGTGGCGACACCACCTGCGTTAGCGGCTTTGCCTGGCGCAAACAAAACGCCTGCTTCCAGGAACAGATCGGTGGCCTCGATGGTCGTTGGCATATTTGCGCCTTCGGCGACGGCTTTTACGCCATTGGCGATCAGTACGCGTGCGGCATCGACATCCAGTTCGTTCTGGGTTGCGCATGGCAGGGCGATATCAACCGGAACAGACCAGGGTTGTTTACCTTCCAGATAGGTCAGACCAAACTCACGGGCGTAATCCGCCACGCGGCCGTCACGGCTGTCTTTAATCGCGCACAGACGCGCCAGTTTTTCTTTTGTAAAACCACTTTCATCAACCACGGTACCGCTGGAGTCGGAGGCGGTAACCACGCGCGCACCAAACTCCATCGCCTTCTCAATGGCGAATTGTGCAACGTTACCGGAGCCGGAAACAGCCACACGCATCCCTTCAAAACCCAGACCATGGCGTTTGAGCATCGCTTCGGTGAAGTACACCAGACCGTAGCCAGTTGCTTCCGGGCGAATCAGGCTGCCACCGAAAGAAAGGCCTTTTCCGGTGAAGACGCAGGCGCTGTTATTGGACAGCTTTTTCATCATCCCGGCCATAAAGCCGACCTCACGACCGCCCACGCCGATATCACCCGCAGGGACGTCGGTATCGGGCCCTAAATGGCGGAACAGTTCCGTCATCAGCGCCTGACAAAAACGCATGATTTCGCCTTCGCTTTTACCTTTCGGATCAAAGTCGCTACCGCCTTTACCACCACCCATTGGCAGCGTGGTGAGTGCGTTTTTAAAGGTCTGCTCAAAGCCGAGGAACTTCAGGATCGACAGGTTCACCGAAGGATGGAAACGCATGCCGCCTTTGTACGGGCCAATTGCGGAGCTGAACTGTACGCGCCACGCACGGTTAACCTGTACCTGATTGCGATCGTCGAGCCAGACCACGCGGAACTGGATCACGCGCTCAGGTTCAACCAGACGCTCCAGCAAGGACATTTGACGATAGCGCGGGTTTTGCTCAAGGAACGGCCACAGTGTCGTCATTACCTCACGAACGGCTTGCGCGAACTCGGTCTGATTCGGGTCGCGCTTTTGTACATGGTTGAGAAACGACTCCAGAGAACATGTCTGATCCATAGATATAAGAACCTCTTATGTATTGATATGGTTATATTTTTGATATTTGTGTTAAGTGTTTTGCAGTTTTTGACTATACCATCAGCAGTGTGACGAGACGCAAGAAAAAATTAATCCCGCTAAGTAAATTAATATCGCGGCGTTGCTCATAACCAAAAACGATGATGGAGGAACTAAAGTTTCTGCCGGTTTATACCGTTATACTGAGCATAGATGTCAGTTAAAAAGGAAAGAATATGCGCCGTTTAATCATGGCAGGTGCGTTGGTGGTGTTATCCAACGGGGTACTGGCAAATCAGCTTTATCGTCCGGATGTGCAAGTGAATGTGCCGCCGGAAGTGTTCAGTTCCAGCGGCCAGCGCGCGCAGCCCTGTAATCAGTGCTGCATTTATCAGGATCAAAACTATTCAGAAGGGGCGGTGGTGAAAGCCGATGGCGTGCTGCTACAGTGCCAGCGCGATGAGAAAACCATCAGCACGAACCCGCTGGTCTGGCGGCGTGTAAAAGAATAAACGCTTCTAATAGCGGGATATCGGCAGGCGCGAGTGGATAACGCAGCGCCTCTTTGGGTGAGCACCAGACCAAATCCTGATGCTCATGGGCGTAAAGCTCGCCCTGATAAGCCGGCACGTGCCAGGCATGCAGATGTATCAATCGGCCTGATACTTCACGCTGATGGCTGGCGATGTAATTCCCAACGATAGCCTCGATACCCAGTTCCTCACGTAATTCACGGACCAGCGCTTGTGGTTGGCTCTCTCCAGGTTCAACCTTACCACCAGCAAATTCCCACATACCGGATTGATCTGCATGCTGCGGGCGTTGAGCCAGTAAAATTTTGCCATCACGTTCAATAATCGCGGCGACCACGTCGAGGGTTTTCATCATATTCATCAAGATCTAACTGCAGAAAATGACATAATATAGTTAACCATGGGTTTGACCAAAAGTATTCAGGAGCAACCGTTGAATGAACCTCAGTCATGGGTAAAACCGTTGACGCGCATCCCTTCCAGTTTGAAACCGCTTGTTGCAACACAGAAAAAACACTATGGCGATGTGCTACATCCCACGCGCTGGTGGGGGCGAATGCCATTTCTGTTCTGGCTGGTGGCGCTGTTTGTTGGCTTCCTGGAGCGTAAGCGGGCGCGCTTAACGCCGGTGATGCGAGCATTGTTGATGACACGTGTTTCTCAGGTGTGCCATTGCGCCTTTTGTGTGGATGCCAACAGTTTACGTCTGGCTGAACGCTGTGGCGCACTGGATAAAGTATTGCAGGTTGCTGCCTGGCAAGAATCGACGCTGTTCAGTGAAGAAGAACGTGTCGCACTGGCTTATGCGGATGCCGTTACCGCCACGCCGCCTCGGGTTGATGA
The DNA here is from genome assembly GCF_028069815.1 of Citrobacter sp. Awk 2. NCBI lineage: Bacteria > Pseudomonadati > Pseudomonadota > Gammaproteobacteria > Enterobacterales > Enterobacteriaceae > Citrobacter > Citrobacter sp. Awk 2. The sequence continues at coordinate 30,445 of NZ_JANEWL010000009.1, read as the reverse complement.
GGCATTAAAGGCGCAAATGAAGCTGCATTTTACCGAGGATGTAATTACTGAAATGACCGCGCTGATTGCGTTCCAAAATCTCTCGGCGCGCTTTAATGCCGCCCTTGATATTCCTTCGCAGGGACTGTGCGACACCTTCAAAGGACGCCCACATGCTTGACTGCCATCTTCATCCGCGCTTAAAACCGCTTTTGCATCGGTGTGTGCGGGTTATCGATAAGCCTGCAATTACGCCGGATGGCCTGACACTGGTTGGTTTTGCCATTGGTGTGCTGGCGTTGCCGTTTCTGGCTTTAGGCTGGTATCAGGCGGCGTTGGTGGTTATCGTGCTAAATCGTCTGTTTGATGGACTGGACGGTGCGCTTGCGCGGCGCAGGGGGCTTACTGATGCCGGCGGGTTTCTCGATATCTCGCTCGACTTTCTTTTTTACGCCTTAGTACCGTTTGGTTTTATTCTGGCCGCACCGGAGCTGAATGCGCTGGCCGGCAGCTGGCTGTTGTTCGCCTTTATCGGAACGGGGAGTAGTTTTCTCGCCTTTGCCGCGTTGGCGGCGAAACACCAGATTGATAATCCGGGTTATGCGCATAAGTCGTTTTATTATCTGGGCGGGCTGACCGAAGGAACCGAGACCATTTTGTTGTTTGTGCTGGGCTGCCTGTTCCCGGGATATTTTGCCCTGATGGCATGGATATTTGGCGCGCTGTGCTGGATGACAACACTCACCCGGATCTGGAGTGGATATTTGACGCTGAAAGCGGTTCAGCGTCAGGCGTAACGTATTGCGTTGCCGGATACGCTTATCCGGCAATCATGCCAATCTTACTTGCTGCTGTCCGGACCACGTTCACCGCTGGCTACCGGGTTCTTCGGATCGCTGCTCCACTCATACCAACCGCCATCATAGACCGACACGTTTTGCCAGCCCATTGCGCGGGCGTACATAAAGGTTTCTGAGGCGCGCCAACCGGTACCGCAATAGAAAGAGACCTGCTGATCCGGCAGAATGTTCCATTGCTTCCACATTGCGGCGATGTCGTCTGCACTGCGCATCGTACCATCCGGATTATGGAAATCTTCCATGTGAGTGGAGTCACTTCCCGCATGGCCCCAACGAGCGCCAGCGATTTCACCTTTTGGCTTGATGTAGCTGTATCCACTGGTGGTACCGATAAACTCTGGCCATGAACGGATGCTGACCAGTGACGCATCCTGGCGATGCAGCAAGCCGCGAGCCTGTGTCATATCCAGCATCAATTGTGGTTGGGCGGGGATCGTGACGCCAAAATCCGGTTCTGGTTTGACCGTCGGCGGGGTGCCGCGTTCGACGGGTAAACCTGCGTCGGACCAGGTTTGCCAGCCACCGTCGAGCAGGCGCACATCTTTTACACCCGCATACAGCATGATTTGCGCCACGCGTGCAGCGGCGTACACATCGCGGCCATACAAAATGACCGTGGTGTCGTGGCGGATACCGTGTTTAGCCAGCATCGCTTTTAGCTGTTCGTCGGAGACTTTATTCCACAGCGGTTCGCTTTCCACTTCGTTAGTGTCAATGTATCCCGCACCCGGAATATGGCTCAGCAGATAAAATTTTGGCGCACCCCAGGCCGCTTCAATGACTTTCCAGTCACCAGCCGGTTTTGCGGTAACGTCTTTACCTTGCTGAAGATCGTGCAGCCATTGTGGGTAGACCAACTGTTCGAAGTGCGGCAGGCGCTGCAAGCGTGCAGGGTCCTGTAGCGCATCGCTAAGGGTCGAAATATGGTTAAAACCCACTTTTTGCAGGCGGTTTTTGACGGCTTTCACATCGCTGTCGTTGCCATACAGTGCCACTGGCGCATCGGCTTTTAACTGATGTGCCTGAACCCAGGCGGTAAGTTGTTCATCGTTCATCTTGTCGAGCCAGGCGGCAGACAGATTCAGTGCGGAGGGTTCGTGCCCGGAAGGGCCATTGAGCGACTGAGGCCAGCCATTATAAAAAGCGCTCTGACGGGTATCGATTGCCGCGCCTTGTTTTTGCTGTAACTGGTTGAGGGTAAGCGTCTGTGCTGTTTCAGCAGCCCAGGAAGAAGCGCAAGCGAGCCCTAAAGCCAGTGCCAGCGCGGTCATTTGAGAAACACGTTTCATCGAATAGCCCGACGTTGAAAAAAAGAGGACGACATTGTGTGCCGCCGGTTAAGTAAAATCCTTGCGTTAACGCAGCATAACGCCACATTCACGCCCAGGAATCCATTTGTACTACACGGCCTGCCGGGGGGACGTCTTGTGCATCGTGGGTGACTTGCACCACAGGGATCCCCAACTTCCGCACTTCGGTGAAAACCCACAGGCGAAACGTATCCCGCAGTGACGCATCCAGGCGACTGAAGGGTTCATCCAGCAGCAAAGCCTGCGGTTGTGCCAGCAAGGCGCGAAGCAGGGCGATGCGTGAGCGTTGCCCTCCGGACAGCGATGCCGGGTCGCGATGATAAAAGCCTGCCAGGTCCGCACGCTCAAGGGCATGTTCCACTTCATCGCGTCTCGCCGTACCTTTCAGGTCAGCGGGTAGTGCCAGTGATAAATTTTGCCCAACACTGAAATGATCAAACAGCAGGGCATCCTGGAACAGAATACCAATCTGGCGCTGTGCGGTAGGTAATGTGTCAATGCGCCGTTCATTGAGCCATAGTTGACCGGAGGCACGAAATTGATCGGGGAGCGCACCAATCATCCACGAAAATAGTGAAGACTTGCCGCTACCCGAAGGCCCCATAATAGTGACGATGTCACCTTTATTGACCTGAAGGTTGACGCCTGTCAGCAGGGGTGTTGAACCCAGGTACAGGGAAACATCTTTCACTATGAGCATTAGCGGAGTCCTTGTCGAAAGCGGCCAACCCAGGCGGAAAGCGAGGCTGCGAGTGCGAAAACAACCAACGGTAACAGCAATTGCCATAGCGCCTGTGCCGCCAGAATAGCGGTGCTGCCACCGCTGCTTAATGCTACGGCTTCGGTCGTGAGTGTGGGATAACGACCTGCGCCCAACCATAATGTTGGCATGTACTGGGCAATACTCACCGAAAATCCTACGGCGAAAGCAATCAGTGCCGGGCGCAGAATCAATGGGCATTTTACCTGCCAGAAGATGCGGTTTTGTGTCCAGCCCAGCGTTTGCGCAATCACAATAAGGCGTGAGTCAATACGCTGCCATGCAGGTTTAAGCACAAACAGCATCCACGGTGTTACCCACAATAAATGCCCCCAGACCACCGTGATAAACTGGCCATCCTGTTGGGCATATAGTGCCAGCGTATATTGCCCGGTGACCAGCGGTAACGCGGGTAAGATAATGGGCAACCAGACCCAACGGTGTCCGGTTTGTGGCCCCCATTCCAGCCATATCAACAGTGTGACCAGCGCAAGCGTACTGGCCAGAAGCCCCATTAGCAGGCTATTGATCAGCGCATCTCGATTCAGCGATGAGTATTCTGCCATCAGGAGCAAAACGACTGCGCACACAACGCCGCTGATGGGCAGAAGCTGTATCAGCGAGCGTCCGGCTGTACAGGATGAAAAATGCAGGCGTACACCGCTGATTGCCGGAATTGTGCGCCGCCAGCCGCGCCAGAGCAGATAGCCCGCCAGCGCAAAAATGACCAGTAACAGCACCAGCAGCAAACTGGCGAGCGCGCCTTTTGTCTGCTGGTCGGCGTCGCCCTGACTTAACCATTGCCAGCTCAACACCGCGAGTGTTGGCGGGTTGCCGGGGCCAAGGACGATGGCGACATCCACGACGGAGAGCGACCACGCGACAATCGCCAGCATAACTTTCCCTAGCGCTGGCGCGATAGAGGGCAGTACCAGCCAGTTCAGACACTGCAATCGGCTGTAACCCAGAGAGTCCAGCACGATGACCTGTTGCGACAACTGCTTGTCACTCAATAAAGCGGAAAGGATCCAGAGCAAGAAAGCGCTTTCTTTCACCGCCAATGTGATGCCCAGACCCACACCGTAGCGGTCCAATAGTGGGCTGAGAAACGGCAATAGACGGTAGAGCATGCCGCCTTCGGCAAAAAGTAACAGCGTGCTGGTGGCAAAGGCAACGTGCGGAACCGCCAGCAGCCAGGGGAGGTGAGTACAAAGCCGCACCCATCTGGCGCCGGGCCAGAATGCAAGAACGGTCAGCAGGGCGATACTGAGCGCGCCAGTGGCTGCCAGCGTGACAGAAACCAGTGTCGCCAGTAGCGCTTGCAGGAGTTGGGGATCGGCAAACAGCGCCTGCCAGTGTGCAATGGAAAGCGCTGGCGCAATTAGCGTAAAAGCCGCAGGGACCAGCGGCAAATAGATTGCCGTCATGAAGGCCCAGAGCAGCAGAATTAATGCGTACCGTAACGGCGTAGCCATTCTTGTTCCAGTGCATTTACCCAGGCTGCGTGTGGCTCAGGCAGGACAGCGGGGAGTCCTTTCGGGATTCGAGCCAGTAGCGCCTCCCGCTGTTCGGCTGGTAGTTTTTGGGGGTCAAGCACTGAAGGATCGCCCCAAAAGGTGGGGTCAGCTTTGCGGAGCTGCGCTTCAGGCGAGAGCAGGAAGTTAGCCACCACTTTCGCCCCAGCACTGGCACGTGCATTAGCGGGAATGGTGACAAAATGCACATTGCCCAGCATGCCCTGAGAGAAGCCAAAACTATAGCTATTTTTCGGTAACTCGCCGCGAGCGATTTTTTGCTGTGCATGCGCGGGGTTAAAGGTTAACGACATCCGCAGCGTGCCGCTATTCAGCAGGGCATCCATCCGCGCAGGCGTAGGGGGAAAGTCTTTCCCTTCGCGCCACAGTACGGGATGTAAAGCATCAAGATACTGCCACAAGGGGGCGGTAACCTCGGCGAACGTGGCTGCATCGGGAGCACTTTTCAGTGCTTGTGGTTTTGCAGTGAGCGTAATCAGCAACTGTTCGAGAAAAGCGGTACCGGTAAAGTCGGGTGGGCGCGGATAGGTCACCGTGCCGGGATGCGCTCGCGCAAATTCCAGCAGTGTCTGCGCAGAGCGAGGGGGCTGTTCTGTGATATCCCGATTGGCGATAAAGGTTAACTGCGCGCTACCCCACGGAGATTCAGCACCCTCAGTTGGAATGGCGAAGTCTTCAGTCACCGGTTGTTGGGTATCCACGTAACGCCAGTTGGGCAGCATTTGCGCCCACTGCGTTTGCAGCAGACCAGCGTCTTTCAGCGTGCGAAAATTCTCGCCATTGACCCACAGGAGATCAACCGAACCACCTGTTTTACGCCCTGATGCCGCTTCGGTCTGGATGCGTTTTACAGCATCGGCGGCATCCGCCAGACGGACAATTTTCAGGTTAATGGCATAGTGTGTTTTCATCTCACCGCTAACCCAGTCGAGATACTGATTAACGGCGTTATCGCCTCCCCAGGCGTTAAACCACACCGTCTGACCCCGGGCGTCGTTTTTGATTTGCTGCCAGTTATCACTCTGCGCAAAGGTCGCCAGCGGAGAGAGCAGCAAACTCAGGCACAATAAACAGTAACGCATAGTATCTCCAGTCGTTTATGGAGGCTTCAGGAACGCTTCCTGTGCCGCTCAAGATAAAGGCCTCTTGCCACTGAAATCACGACACTCAGGGCAAACAGAATAAACAGCCCGGTCACGAACCAATATGTGCCGCCGGTCAGCAGGCTACCAGCCCATGAGTAAACGATAGTGGCAGGTAACTGGCCAAGACCGGTGGCGATGAAAAAATGACGAAAGCGGATGGACGTCAGGCCGGCGGCGTAACTGACCGGATCGAATGGAACGAAAGGTAACAGGCGGCAGACCAGAATGGCGTGTTTACCGTAGCGCTCAAAAAAGGCGTCCATATTTTTCAACACCGTTTTACCGGTTAATCTTTCTACTGCGCTGCGGCCGAACACCCGGGCGATAAAAAAGCAGAGTGCTGCCCCCGCCATCGCACTGGTCCAGGAGAGAACACCTCCCCAGAATGCGCCAAACAATGAGGCATTCGCAAAGGTGATCAGGAAGGCGGGAAGTGGGGCGATGATCGCCTGTAAAATCATCAGGAAGAACGATACGACCGCGGCCTGGGGACCCCAGGAACGAATGAAATTTTCAAGAGCATGCTGATCAAGCGTGGTAAACGCAGTCAGGCTCTGTGTGAGAAAGTCTCTCACGTCGGGCAGCCATGCCCACGCCATTAACGCGACGACCAACAGGGCAATGAACCCAGCCCGGCAACACTTTCTGATCTGCGTTTTATTCAGCGTTCTCATTTACCGGCAAGCTCTCGATTTGCAGAGGGGTCGACATGTTTATATCGGGCCCAGGCTTTTGCCGCCTGCACGAGGGCAAACAAGGCAAAGCCTGCAACACTGAGTTTAACGATAAACGCCCAGGTGATGCCTTCACTGGCGAGTTCGTGTGACATCAGCGTATAGATAAAGATACCTGGTAACGTGGTGACAGCTGAAATCAGAGTAAATGACCAGAACGGAATGGCCGTCAGTCCGTAAGCATAGTTTTGAATATTATAAGGAAACAGGGGGACGAGACGGGTCAGGATCAGAAAGTCGATACCGCTATGGGCAATCCCTTTTTCGATCGCCTGAAACGTCGCCGTATGCCCGACGTGTTTCAGTAATAGTTCCCGCCCAAGCCAGCGTGCCAGTAAAAATGACAATGCCGAGGCAACGGTTGCTGCCAGTAAAGAGATGAGCGTGCCAACCAGTGGGCCGAAAAGGATACCGCCGACAATCACCAGAATGCTGCCAGGTATCAGGCACAGCGCCGCGACGATAAAGAGCAGAATATAAAGCGCGTAGCCGAACAGCCCGCTTTGGCGGATGACATCTTGTAAATGATGGAGATTGGTTATCAGGTCAGACAGACCAAAATAGTGGAAAACCCCAGCCAGGGCGCAGAATAGCACTGCCACAATCAGCAGTCGGTATTCTGCCTTATGCGAACTTCTTTTTCATGGGGGGTCTCCTGTAAATTCGTGGGTGATGAAGCGCTTTCACCAGCGAAAAGTGCGCGCGAAGATATATTAAAATCCGGCTCACAACAATGTATTACCGTCGCTTTATTGATTTTGCACAGAATATACTGACTCTCCAGGCGAGGCCCGGAGAGCGAAAAAATGCTGATGATTAGACGCGGAATTTTGCCCACACTGGCGCGTGGTCGGACGGTTTTTCCATGCTGCGGATCTCATAGTCGATACCCGTTTCTTCGCAACGTTCCGCCAGCGGATTGCTTGCCAGCAGCAGGTCAATACGCAGACCACGGTTATCGTCGAAGCCTTTCGAGCGGTAATCAAACCACGAAAACTGGTCGTTTTTATCAGGATGCGCGTGACGATAGGTGTCCACCAGTCCCCAACCTAACAGACGTTCCATCCACTCGCGTTCTTCCGGCAGGAAGGAACATTTCCCGGTACGCAACCAGCGTTTGCGATTCTCTTCGCCGATGCCGATATCCAGGTCGGTTGGGCTGATATTCATATCACCCATGATCAGCACCGGATTATCGCGTTTCAGCTCCGTCTCAAGATAGTTTTGTAAGTTCTGATAGAACGCCGCTTTTGCCGGGAATTTAGTTTCATGGTCGCGGCTTTCGCCCTGTGGGAAGTAGCCGTTGATGACGGTGATGTTGCCAAGCGGAGACGGGATCTCCGCCATAATGATACGGCGCTGAGCCTCTTCGTCATCATTCGGGAAACCACGGCGCACTGCGATCGGTGTTTCTTTGGTTAACAGTGCCACACCGTAATGGCCTTTCTGACCGTGATAGAAAACGTTGTAGCCCAATTTTGCTACCTCTTCGAGAGGGAACATATCGTCGTGAACTTTTGTCTCCTGTAAGCCAATAACATCCGGTTGGTGTTTTTCGACAATGGCTGCCAGTTGATGAGGACGGGCACGCAGGCCGTTGATATTAAAAGAGACAAATTTCATAGTCGCTGCCACTTTGTAAGATGAATAGTGCAAGGATGGTAGCAGAATTTCCACGAACTGACTGCTTCTTGTCACCTGATTCCAACAATGATTGCTAATGGTGTTAACGATGGAGCAAAAACTGCACCGTTTTGGCGCGAAGCGCGTCGCTATGGGGCAATAATTTCCGATAAATTTCGTATACGATCACAATTCCAGAATTATATTTGGCGACTGAATAAAATTGCGGTTTTTCCTCTATTTAGTCCTCTGATACGCAAACATATTCACTTTATATGCACGGATAGTGAATATCGTTGTGTTGTAACTTGTTGATATTCCGTTTAACGACTCCGTTTATGCACTTTTTTCGCTGGCTGGCACGAACCCTGCAATCTACATTTACACCGCAAACACTATATTTATTAACATATAAATAACCTTTTATTTACCGTTGAGGTCGCTATGTCTCTGTCAGTTACGCGTGAAAATTTTGATGAATGGATGATGCCTGTCTATGTCCCAGCGCCTTTTATTCCGGTGCGTGGTGAAGGTTCACGTCTGTGGGATCAACAGGGTAAAGAGTATATCGATTTCGCGGGAGGCATTGCGGTTAACGCATTGGGACATGCGCATCCGGCATTGCGTGAGGCATTAAACGACCAGGCCAGCAAATTCTGGCATACCGGCAACGGTTACACTAACGAACCGGTATTACGTCTGGCGAAGAAGCTTATCGACGCGACGTTTGCCGAGCGTGTTTTCTTCTGCAACTCCGGCGCAGAGGCTAACGAAGCCGCACTAAAACTGGCGCGTAAATTTGCCCACGATCGGTTTGGCAGCCAAAAAAGCGGCATTGTGGCATTTAAAAACGCCTTCCACGGTCGCACGCTGTTTACCGTCAGTGCCGGGGGGCAGCCAGCCTATTCACAGGATTTCGCACCACTGCCGCCGGATATCCGTCATGCGGTGTATAACGATCTCGACTCCGCCAGCCAATTGATTGATGACACCACCTGTGCGGTTATTGTGGAGCCAGTGCAGGGGGAAGGTGGCGTCGTACCGGCAACCACCGCGTTTTTACAGGGGCTGCGTGAATTATGCGATCGTCATAATGCGCTGTTGATTTTTGATGAGGTACAGACCGGCGTTGGGCGTACCGGCGAACTGTATGCCTATATGCACTACGGTGTGACACCAGACCTGCTGACGACGGCCAAAGCGCTTGGCGGTGGATTCCCTATTGGCGCGTTATTGACCACAGAACGTTGCAGCAGCGTGATGAGCGTGGGCACTCACGGCACAACTTACGGCGGAAACCCATTAGCCACTGCCGTAGCGGGTAAGTTGCTGGAAATTGTTAACACGCCGGAAGTCCTCAATGGTGTGAAACAGCGTCATGACTGGTTTGTGGAGCGTATTAACGCTATTAACGAACGTTTTGGATTGTTTAGTGAAATCCGTGGCCTGGGGCTGCTGATTGGTTGTGTGTTGAATGCGGAATTTGCCGGAAAAGCGAAACAGATCTCCCTGGAAGCGGCCAATGCAGGCGTCATGGTGTTGATTGCCGGCGGTAACGTGGTGCGTTTTGCGCCTGCGCTAAATGTCAGCCAGGAAGAGGTGGCAACCGGACTCGATCGTTTTGCGCTGGCATGCGAACGCATTAAAGCAGGAGGTTCATCATGATGGTGATCCGTCCTATTGAACACGCGGATATCACCGCGTTAATGCAGCTTGCCAGTAAGACCGGCGGTGGGTTGACGTCATTGCCCGCAAATGAAGCCACGCTGGCGGCGCGTATTGATCGTTCGTTGAAAACCTGGCGTGGCGAGTTGCCTAAAAGCGAGCAGGGCTACGTTTTTGTATTGGAAGACAGTGCCACCGGAACCGTGGCGGGGATTTGTGCGATTGAAGTGGCGGTAGGGCTTAACGATCCCTGGTACAACTACCGTGTTGGCACGCTGGTTCATGCTTCGAAAGAGTTGAATGTCTATAACGCATTGCCGACGCTGTTTCTCAGTAACGATCACACCGGAAGCAGTGAGCTTTGCACCCTGTTTCTCGATCCGGACTGGCGTAAAGAAGGTAACGGCTATTTGCTGTCGAAGTCGCGCTTTATGTTTATGGCAGCGTTTCGTGACCGTTTTAACGAAAAAGTCGTTGCAGAGATGCGGGGTGTCATTGATGAACACGGTTATTCACCATTCTGGCAAAGCCTTGGCAAGCGCTTTTTCTCGATGGAATTCAGCCGCGCAGATTTTCTCTGTGGCACCGGACAAAAAGCGTTTATTGCAGAGCTGATGCCTAAACATCCTATATATACCCACTTCCTGTCGGAAGAAGCGCAAAGCGTGATTGGCGAAGTGCATCCGCAAACGGCACCAGCCCGTGCGGTGCTGGAGAAAGAAGGGTTTCGCTACCGCAACTACATCGATATTTTCGACGGCGGGCCGACGCTGGAATGCGATATCGACCGGGTACGTGCTATCCGCAAAAGTCGACTGGTGGAAGTGGCTGAAGGTCAGCCTGCACTGGGCGAATTTCCTGCCTGCCTGGTGGCTAATGAAAATTACCAAAACTTCCGCGTCATGTTAGTGCGTGCCGATCCGAATACCCAGCGACTGGTACTGACGGCAGCGCAACTGGACGCCCTGAAATGCCACGCGGGTGACCATGTACGTTTTGTGCGTCTTTGTGCAGAGGAGAAAGCAGCATGACATTATGGATAAACGGCGACTGGGTGACCGGGTTGGGTGCACGTCGGGTGAAAACGAACCCGGTGAGCGGGGACGTGCTGTGGCAAGGCAATGATGCCGATGCGACTCAGGTAGCACTGGCATGCCAGGCGGCGCGGGCTGCCTTTCCGGGCTGGGCAAAACAGGCTTTTGCTGCCCGCCAGGACATTGTCGAGAAATTCGCGACGCTGCTGGAGAGTAATAAAGCAGAACTGACGGCGATCATTGCACGGGAAACCGGCAAGCCGCGTTGGGAAGCTGCAACCGAACTGACGGCGATGATCAATAAAATTGCCATCTCAGTGAAGGCGTATCACACCCGTACCGGAGAACAGCATAACGCGCTGCCAGATGGCGCAGCGACGTTACGCCATCGCCCGCACGGTGTGCTGGCCGTGTTTGGTCCGTATAACTTCCCCGGTCATTTACCTAATGGTCATATCGTTCCGGCGCTGTTGGCTGGTAATACGCTGATTTTCAAGCCCAGCGAGCTGACGCCGTGGACCGGTGAGGCGGTGATCAAACTGTGGGAACAGGCGGGATTACCGCCGGGCGTATTGAACCTGGTACAGGGCGGGCGTGAAACAGGACAGGCACTGAGTGCGCTGGAGGACCTTGATGGTCTGTTGTTTACCGGTAGCGCCAATACGGGTTATCAGCTGCATCGTCAGCTATCTGGCCAGCCGGAAAAGATCCTCGCGCTGGAGATGGGCGGGAACAACCCGCTGATTATCGAGAACCCCGAAGATATTGATGCAGCGGTACATCTGACTATTCAGTCAGCGTTTGTTACGGCCGGGCAACGGTGTACCTGTGCCCGTCGTCTGCTGGTTAAAAAAGGGGCGCAGGGCGATGCATTTCTGGCGCGGCTGGTGGATGTCTGTCAGCGTTTAATACCGGACAACTGGGATGCACAACCGCAACCGTTTATTGGTGGGCTTATTTCTGAACAGGCGGCGCAACATGTTTGTGACGCCTGGCAACGTCTTGCCGCGCAGGGAGGGCGAACCCTGTTGGCACCGCGCCAGGTACAAGCGGGAACTTCACTGTTGACCCCCGGCATTATTGAACTGACCGGCGTGGCGAATGTCGCGGATGAAGAGGTCTTCGGCCCGCTGCTCGGTGTCTGGCGTTATGACAGCTTTGATGATGCGATTCGCATGGCCAACAATACCCGCTTTGGTTTGTCGTGCGGGCTGGTTTCACCGGATCGCAATCAGTTTGACCAATTGCTACTGGAAGCTCGTGCGGGCATCGTCAACTGGAATAAACCGCTAACCGGCGCAGCAAGCACCGCGCCGTTCGGTGGGATTGGTGCTTCAGGCAACCATCGCGCCAGTGCGTGGTATGCCGCAGATTATTGCGCCTGGCCGATGGCGAGCCTGGAATCTCCGACCCTGACGCTGCCGACTGCGCTTAGCCCAGGACTCGATTTTTCATGCGAGGATAAGCCATGAAAGCGCGCGAAGTAAATTTCGACGGTCTGGTGGGACTGACTCACCATTATGCGGGGTTGTCATTTGGCAATGAGGCCTCAACCCGACACCGTTTTCAGGTGTCGAATCCCCGTCTGGCGGCGAAACAGGGCCTGTTGAAGATGAAGGCGTTGGCCGATGCCGGATTCCCGCAGGCGGTGATCCCACCTCACGAGCGTCCCTATATTCCCGTGCTGCGCCAGTTGGGATTTAGCGGCAGTGACGAACAGGTGCTGGAAAAGGTGGCACGCCAGGCACCTCACTGGCTCTCCAGTGCCAGTTCCGCTTCGCCGATGTGGGTGGCGAATGCGGCCACGGTCTGTCCTTCGGCAGATTCGCTGGACGGGAAAGTGCATCTGACCGTCGCCAACCTGAATAACAAGTTTCACCGTTCGCTGGAGGCTTCGACCACTGAAGCGTTGTTAAACGCGATCTTCCGTGATGAGAGCCGCTTTACGATCCATAGTGCATTGCCACAAGTTGCGTTACTGGGTGATGAAGGTGCGGCTAACCATAACCGCCTCGGCGGTGATTATGGTGATCCCGGCGTGCAGGTGTTTGTCTATGGTCGTGAAGAGGGCAACGGCGCGCAGCCGAAGCGTTATCCGGCGAGGCAATCACGTGAGGCCAGCGAAGCTGTTGCGCGCCTGAATCACGTGAACCCTAAGCAGATTATCTTTGCTCAGCAAAACCCGGATGTTATCGATCTTGGTGTGTTTCATAACGATGTTATTGCGGTATCAAATCGTCAGGTGCTGTTTTGTCATGAATTGGCGTTTGCCAACCAGCAGGCGTTGTTACAGCAGTTGCGTAGCCAGGTGGCGGGATTTACGGCGCTGGAAGTTCCCCTGGCGGAAGTGTCAGTGCAGGATGCTGTGGTAACGTATCTGTTTAACAGCCAGCTACTCAGTCGTGATGACGGTTCAATGATGTTGGTCTTGCCGCAGGAATGCCGGGAGCATGCAGGGGTATGGCATTATTTAAACCGTCTGCTTGAAGATGACAACCCGATTGACGATCTACGGGTATTCGATCTGCGCGAAAGCATGTCCAACGGTGGTGGACCGGCGTGTCTGCGCCTTCGGGTCGTGTTAACCCCACAGGAGCAACAGGCGGTGAACCCGGCGGTTCTCATGAATGATGTGCTGTTTAACACGCTGAATAACTGGGTTGATCGTTACTATCGCGATCGCCTTACCGCAGCCGATCTTGCTGACCCGCAGTTGCTGCGCGAAGGGCGTGAAGCATTGGATACGTTGACACAATTACTCAAACTCGGTTCGGTGTATCCCTTCCAGCAGGAGCGTACACGTCATGGATAATTTCCTTGCGCTGACGCTTGCGGGAGACTCGCCAGATACCTCCCGGGGGAAAGCTCACGGTTTTGACTGGCAATGGATTGGGCATGGCATGCTGGAACTGACGCCGGTTGTCCCGGTTGAGCGTTCGCTGGTTTTGTCTGCGGGCATTCATGGTAACGAAACCGCACCAGTAGAAATACTGGATACATTGCTGTCCGGGTTGTTTAGCGGCAAGCTGCCGCTGACATGGCGGCTATTGGTGATCCTGGGCAATCCGCAGGCGTTAGCTGCGGGCAAACGCTATTGTCATAGCGATCTGAACCGTATGTTTGGTGGCCGCTGGCAACTCTTCGATGAGAGTGGTGAAACACGGCGTGCCCGCGAACTTGAACTGTGTCTGGAAGATTTTTACGCGCGGGCAAAGGCACCTGTTCGCTGGCATCTCGATCTCCACACGGCTATTCGCGGGTCACATCATTTGCGTTTTGGCGTGCTACCGCAGCGTGATGTGGCATGGGATGAGGCGTTCCTTCACTGGCTGGGGGATGCGGGGCTGGAGGCTCTGGTTTTCCACCAGGCACCAGGCGGAACGTTTACCCATTTTAGTGGGGAGCATTTTGGCGCGCTGGCCTGCACGCTGGAGCTGGGCAAGGCGCTGCCGTTTGGGCAAAACAACCTGTCACAGTTTGCTCACACTGCGCAGGCGCTGGCAATGTTGTTGACAGGCAGACCCGCAGCGGCAGCTGAGACGCCGCCGTTACGTTATCGCGTGGTAGCGCAAATTACACGGCGCAGCGGCGATTTCATTCTCTACATGGACAACCAGACACTTAACTTTACCGCATTTAAAGAGGGAACCGTACTGGCTCAGGATGGTGATGAACGTTTTATCGTCACCCATGACGTTGAATATATTCTCTTTCCTAATCCCAATGTGGCCTGTGGTTTACGCGCGGGACTGATGCTGGAAAGGTTGTAAAAGATATATCCGCCCTTGGGTTAATCTCTGAGGGCTTATTTTTGCGTGCTGTTTATATTTATTACGGATTATTCCTGGTAAGTTGCTTTCTTAATAACCAGAGTTCAGGTATAGTTCTTCATAATCCTTTCAAAATCATCCTGTTGTAATTTTTTATTTCAACTCTCCGCAATTTATTCTTTTTTTCTTCATAATTGATGAAAGTTTGTTTTTTACACTTTCATTGTTTTACCGTTACTCTGATTAATTGACGCTTAAGCCGGTAAAGTTAATCTCGTCAACACGACATCACATTGCATAAGAGTCGTATGAATGTCGTAAGAATAACTGAAAGGAAGGATAGAAATTATGCGTAAACTGACTGCTCTGTTTGTTGCCTCTACCCTGGCGCTGGGCGCTGCAAATCTGGCTCATGCCGCTGACACGACCACAGCCGCTCCGGCAGATGCCAAACTGATGATGCACCACAACGGTAAGTTTGCCCCGCATCATGACATGATGTTTAAAGACCTGAACCTGACCGATGCACAGAAACAACAGATCCGCGACATCATGAAAGGTCAGCGCGATCAGATGAAACGTCCTCCGCTGGAAGAACGCCGTGCAATGCACGATATCATCGCCAGCGATAGCTTCGATAAAGCGAAGGCTGAAGCGCAGATTGCGAAGATGGAAGAACAGCGCAAAGCTAACATGCTGGCGCATATGGAAACGCAGAACAAAATTTATAACATTCTGACCCCGGAACAGAAAAAACAGTTTAATGCCAATTTTGAGAAGCGTCTGACAGAACGTGCAGCGCAGAAAGGTAAAATGCCACAGGCTGCCGAATAATCGGTAGGCGTCTATACTCAATCATTCACGCTGTGTCGGAGCAGATTGCCCCGGACAGCGTGAAAAAAAACTCAAGACCGCCGGCCTTGTCCACAACACGTTTAACGATGTGGGCAGGATCGGCGGTTTTTTCTTTCCTACCTCTTGCACAGCGCTTCGGACACGTTATGCTCCTGAAGCCCGCGAAAATGCTACCTGGATCAGCGCGTTAAACTTTCTTGCAAAACGCCATGGTCATCGCTAAGGCAAATCAACTCTGCTGCCGATAACAACGTGCAGGGTGAATGATAACAATGATGATTTGGCTGCCTGATGACGGCATGTCGGCGCACAGTGCCTTTCTGGAGGGATGATGGAGTACTTTGATATCCGCAAAATGCCGGTTAATCTCTGGCGTAATGGTGCGGGAGAAACGCGTGAAATATGTTGTTTTCCGCCAGCAACACGCGACTTTCACTGGCGGGCGAGTATTGCCTCCATTGCTGCGAACGGCGAATTTTCACTCTTCCCCGGCGTTGAGCGCGTTATTACGCTGCTCGAAGGGGGAGAAGTCACGCTGGAAGGCGCTAACACGCTACCGCATACGCTAAAACAGCATCAGCCTTTTACTTTCGCCGGCGACCGCGTGGTAAAAGCGAAGCTGACGGAAGGGCAGATGTCGATGGATTTTAATATCATGACTCGTCGGGATGTTTGCCAGGCTAAAGTTCGTGTGGCTGACCGGACGTTTACGACCTTTGGTTCGCGTGGCGGCGTGGTATTTGTGATTAGCGGAGCCTGGCAACTGGGGGATAAGTTGCTGACGGCTGACCAGGGGGCGTGCTGGCATGACGGTAAGCATACGTTGCGACTGTTGGAGCGCGAGGGGAAGTTGTTGTTTAGTGAGATTAACTGGAAGCCAGGTTTTTCGCCTGATTCGGTGCAATGACGTCGTTTGGGCCGGATAAACCCTTTTGTGGTTATCCGGCACGGGTAAATCAGCGAATTATGCTTTTTTCCAGAAGTCGTCAAACACCGTAATCGGTGGGCGGCGTTTGTGTTCTGTCTTCACGTACCAGCCTTCAATTTTCTTCGCAACGTCGGCATCCAACGTTTTTCCTTCCAGATAATCGTCAATGTTGTCGTAGGTAACGCCTAATGCGGCTTCATCTGGCAGAGAAGGACGATCGTCTTCGAGGTCGGCGGTTGGTGCTTTCTTATATAAGTGCTCAGGGCAACCTAATGCAGCAAGAAGCTGCTTACCCTGACGCTTGTTGAGGCGGAATATTGGGTTAATATCCGTGCCGCCATCGCCATACTTAGTAAAGAATCCGGTAATGGCTTCTGCGGCGTGATCGGTACCCACGACAACACCGCTGGTCATTCCGGCGATACTGTATTGTGCCTTCATACGCTCGCGGGCTTTTTCATTGCCGCGCACGAAATCGCTCAGTTCAATACCTGCTTCACGTAATGCCTGCTCGCTGGCCAATACCGCGCCTTTGATGTTGACGGTGAGCACGCGGTCAGGTTGTATGAACGCGATCGCGTCCTGACAGTCTTGTTCATCGGCCTGTACACCATAAGGCAGTCGTACAGCAATAAACTGTAACGCATCGTTACCCGTTTCTTCGCGTAACTCGGAAATCGCCATTTGGCATAACTTTCCGGCCAGGGTGGAGTCCTGCCCACCGCTAATCCCTAACACCAGTGATTTAAGGAAAGGGTAGGTTTTGAGGTACGATTTCAGAAAATCCACGCTGCGGCGAATTTCCTCTTCTGCATTAATGTGTGGTTTGGCGCCAAGTGCCCGGATTATCTCTTGCTGCAGAGTCATTTAACCCCCTCCAAAAAATGAAATGATCAAAAATAACGATGTGTTAAAGCTAACGCGTTGACGCCCAAACGACAAGGGATGCAGCCGGATATAACATCATTTTGTTTTGATAGAATTTTCTGAAATGACCCGAGTCTCAACTGACAGCTTGAAAAATGCGTTGTTGTGCTCCAGGCTTATATAACACGCTGAAAAACAAGAGGACGGAATATGAACAAGAATCTAACAGGAATTCTGAGCGCAGCGGCGGTATTGACTATGCTGGCAGGGTGTACGGCTTACGATCGTACCAAAGACCAATTTGTGCAGCCCGTGGTGAAAGATGTGAAGAAAGGGATGAGTCGGGCGCAAGTGGCGCAGATTGCCGGCAAACCGTCATCTGAAGTCAGCATGATCCATGCGCGTGGTACATGTCAGACCTACATCCTGGGTCAACGAGATGGTAAAGCAGAGACCTATTTTGTTGCATTAGATGATACTGGGCACGTGATTAATTCCGGCTACCAGACCTGTGCGGAGTACGACACCGACCCGCAGTCTGCGAAGTAGTTGCATCTGTTTATTGCCTGAGCACTCTGCAGAACCGGCCACTGTGCCGGTTTTTTTGTGTCACGCGATCTTATTTATTGTCGCGAATTATTTGCCTGAAGTGTGAGGGGTGTCATAACCACAGGTCAAGGAGAGACAATTTAGTTGGTCAATGAAATACCATCCGCTGATGCAATCCCGTATACTCGTTTCAGCCACCTAAAAAAGTAATTTAGCTGACGCAAGTTACCCAGAGCATGGATGCAGGTTATGGCTTGCGGAGTGTCTGGTACACAGATAATCGCACATGAGGATCGTTTTAATGGAAAAGAAACACATTTATCTGTTTTGTTCTGCGGGCATGTCGACTTCTTTGTTGGTCTCGAAGATGCGTGCTCAGGCTGAAAAATACGAAGTGCCGGTTATCATTGAAGCGTTTCCCGAAACGCTGGCCGGAGAAAAAGGCCCAGTAGCTGATGTTGTGTTATTAGGTCCACAGATTGCTTATATGTTGCCCGAAATTCAGCGTTTGTTACCTAACAAACCTGTAGAAGTGATTGACTCGCTGTTGTATGGCAAAGTCGATGGTTTAGGCGTGCTTAAGGCTGCAGTTGCAGCAATTAAAAAAGCCGCAGCAAATTAATTATTTTATTTTAAATTTTCCCGTCAAAGAGTTATTTCATTAACATTCACCGCAATTGTTAATTGCGGTATTTAAGGGTATTTTTCTATGAGTAACGCTATTGCTTCACTTGAAAAGGTACTCCTTCCTTTTGCTGTAAAAATTGGAAAGCAGCCACACGTTAATGCAATCAAAAACGGTTTTATTCGTTTAATGCCGTTAACCCTCGCAGGGGCAATGTTTGTATTAATCAATAACGTTTTCCTGAGCTTTGGGGAGGGGTCGTTTTTTTATTCCATGGGCATTCGACTTGATGCTTCAACTATTGAAACGCTAAATAGTTTAAAAGGCATCGGTGGGAACGTCTATAACGGTACGCTGGGTATTATGTCATTGATGGCGCCATTCTTTATCGGTATGGCGTTGGCGGAAGAACGCAAAGTCGATGCACTGGCTGCTGGTTTATTATCTGTCGCCGCATTTATGACAGTCACACCTTACAGCGTGGGCGAAGCCTATGCCGTGGGTGCTAACTGGTTGGGCGGTGCAAACATTATTTCCGGTATTATTATCGGCCTGGTGGTCGCGGAAATGTTCACCTTCGTCGTGCATCGTAATTGGGTTATTAAATTACCTGATAGCGTTCCGGCTTCTGTTTCTCGCTCGTTTTCTGCACTGATTCCCGGCTTCATTATCCTCTCTATTATGGGGATCATCGCCTGGGCGTTGAACACCTGGGGAACGAACTTCCACCAGATCATCATGGATTCCATTTCAACTCCGCTGGCGTCACTGGGTAGTGTGGTGGGTTGGGCGTACGTGATTTTTGTTCCGCTGTTGTGGTTCTTTGGTATTCACGGTTCTTTGGCACTGACTGCACTGGACAGCGGTATCATGACCCCCTGGGCACTGGAAAACATCTCTATCTACCAACAGTTTGGTTCCGTAGACGCGGCACTGGAAGCGGGTAAGACGTTCCACGTCTGGGCGAAGCCGATGCTGGACTCCTATATTTTCCTGGGAGGGAGTGGGGCAACGTTGGGTCTGATTATTGCTATCTTCCTGGCTTCTCGTCGCGCTGATTATCGTCAGGTAGCAAAACTGGCACTGCCATCAGGTCTGTTCCAGATTAACGAACCCATTCTGTTCGGTCTGCCGATTATCATGAACCCGGTTATGTTTATTCCATTCATCCTGGTTCAGCCGATTCTGGCAGCGATTACACTGGCCGCTTATTACACAGGCATTATTCCACCGATTACCAACATTGCACCATGGACGATGCCAACCGGGTTGGGCGCATTCTTTAACACCAACGGTAGCGTCGCTGCTCTGCTGGTCGCGTTGTTTAACCTTGGTATCGCAACGCTGGTGTACCTGCCATTCGTGGTCGTCGCCAACAAAGCTCAGAACGTGATTGATAAAGAAGAAAGCGAAGAAGATATCGCTAACGCATTGAAATTCTAAATTTAATCCGGCATGGCTATGCGGCCATGCCGGACTGAACCAGAGGAAAAGAGTATGTTAGATATCGAAAATATCGTCGATACGCAGTCAGAGGCTGAAGAGCTTGAAGAAGTGGTGATGGGGCTCATCATCAACTCGGGTCAGGCACGTAGTCTGGCGTACGGCGCGCTCAAATTGGCCAAACAGGGTGATTTTGAGTCAGCGAAGAGCATGATGGAACAGTCTCGCATGGCGCTGAACGAAGCACATCTTGTCCAGACCAAACTGATTGAAGGCGATCAGGGTGAAGGTAAAATGAAAGTGAGCCTGGTGCTGGTCCATGCACAGGACCACCTGATGACGTCGATGCTGGCACGTGAACTGGTGACAGAACTGATTGAGCTTCACGAGAAGCTGAAATAGCGAGGAGTGCAGAATGCAGCTACAGATTAACGCACCGGAAATCAAAACCGTCTATGAGCAGCAGCTTTTTAATGGCAAAAATTTTCATGTGTTCATCTATAACAAAACTGAGAGCATCAGTGGGCTGCATCAGCATGATTACTACGAATTTACCCTTGTCTTAACTGGACGTTACTATCAGGAGATCAACGGTAAGCGTGTACTGCTTGAGCGCGGAGACTTTGTCTTTATCCCGTTGGGATCGCACCATCAAAGTTTCTATGATTTCGGCGCGACGCGAATTCTTAACGTTGGTATCAGTAAACGTTTTTTTGAACAGCACTACCACCCGTTGCTGCCATTTTGTTTCGTTGCATCGCAGGTGTATCGGGCGAACAGCTCGTTTCTCACCTACATCGAAACGGTTATAGCATCACTGAACTTTCGTGAAAGCGGACTGGATGAATTTGTAGAAGTGGTCACCTTCTACATTATTAATCGGTTACGCCATCATCGGGAAGAGCAGGTGCTGGATGATATTCCACAATGGCTTAAAACTACCGTGGAAAGCATGCATGACAAAAGGCAGTTCAGCGAAAATGCGCTGGAAAATATGATACACCTGTCCGCAAAATCCCAGGAGTATCTGACCCGTGCAACCCAGCGTTATTACAGTAAAACGCCAATGCAGATTATTAATGAAATTCGCATTAATTTTGCTAAAAAGCAGCTGGAAATGACTAACTATTCTGTAACTGATATTGCCTATGAGGCTGGTTACAGTAGTCCGAGCCTGTTTATTAAAACGTTTAAAAAGCTGACGTCGTTTACACCCAATAGCTACCGTAAAAAATTAACGGAATTTAATCAGTAAATTTTATTTACCAATAACCAACTTTTATAGCTTGCCCAAAATAGCGCTGGGACTGCCACGCTATACCTGACGAATGGGTTGAGCATAATACGTGTCAGTGTTTTTACACTGAAGGGAGAAATTATGAGCCAGAAATTAAAAGTCGTCACTATCGGTGGCGGGAGCAGCTACACCCCTGAATTACTTGAAGGCTTTATTAAGCGTTATCATGAATTACCGGTCTCTGAATTGTGGCTGGTGGATGTCGACGGTGGTAAAGAGAAGCTGGACATTATTTTTGACCTCTGCCAGCGCATGATTGATAAAGCTGGCGTCCCGATGAAAGTGTATAAAACGCTGGATCGCCGAGAAGCGCTGAAAGATGCTGATTTTGTCACCACGCAGTTGCGCGTAGGACAACTTAAGGCTCGTGAACAGGATGAACGTATCCCTCTGAGCCATGGTTATCTGGGGCAGGAAACTAACGGTGCTGGAGGCCTGTTTAAAGGACTACGTACCATTCCGGTGATCTTTGACATTGTGAAGGATGTGGAAGAACTGTGTCCGAATGCGTGGGTGATTAACTTTACCAACCCGGCTGGCATGGTAACTGAAGCGGTCTATCGCCATACTAACTTCAAGAAGTTTATCGGCGTGTGCAATATTCCGATCGGTATGAAGATGTTTATCAGCGACGTCCTGGCGCTGAAACAGAGTGATGATTTATCCATCGATCTGTTTGGTCTGAACCATATGGTCTTTATTAAGGATGTTCTGGTCAACGGTGTGTCACGTTTTGATGAACTGTTGGACGGCGTGGCGTCGGGTCAGTTGAAAGCCTCTGGCGTGAAGAACATCTTCGATCTGCCGTTCAGTGAAGGGCTGATTCGTTCACTGAGACTGCTGCCGTGCTCGTATTTGCTGTATTACTTCAAGCCAAAAGAGATGCTGGCGATTGAAATGGGTGAATATTACAAAGGTGGCGCACGTGCACAGGTAGTACAAAAAGTTGAGAAGCAACTGTTTGATCTGTATAAAAATCCTGAGTTGAATGTTAAGCCGAAAGAGCTGGAACAGCGTGGCGGGGCTTATTATTCTGATGCCGCGTGTGAAGTCATCAATGCTATCTATAACGATAAACAGACCGAGCATTACGTCAACATTCCTCATCATGGCCATGTTGATAATATTCCTGCGGACTGGGCTGTTGAGATGACCTGCACGCTGGGACGCAATGGTGCAACTCCGCACCCACGTATCACCCATTTCGATGAAAAGGTCCTGGGCCTTATCTATACCATTAAAGGTTTTGAAGTGGCGGCGAGCAACGCAGCACTAAGCGGCGAGTTGAATGATGTACTGTTGGCGTTAAACCTGAGTCCACTGGTGCATTCAGACACTGATGCTGAAATTCTTGCCCGCGAGCTGATCCTGGCGCATGAAAAATGGCTGCCAAATTTCGCTGGATGCATCGAGAAGCTTAAAAGCGAACAACACTAACTGAGGTTGGCTATGGAACGCGTACTGATTGTGAATGCGGATGATTTTGGCCTGAGCAAAGGGCAAAACTACGGCATTGTTGAAGCCTGTCGCAATGGCATTGTCACCTCAACCACTGCTCTGGTGAATGGCGAGGCGATAGAGCATGCGGTACAGCTTAGTCGCGATTTACCGGAACTTGCCGTTGGGATGCACTTTGTCCTGACGCTTGGCAAACCGTTAACGGTGATGCCGGGTCTGACGCGTGACGGTGTGTTAGGGAAATGGATCTGGCAGATGGCAGAGGAAGATACATTGCCGCTGGACGAGATTTCTCAGGAGCTGGCTGCACAGTATCAGCGTTTTATTGACCTGTTCGGGCGGGAGCCGACGCATCTGGATAGTCATCACCACGTGCATATGTTCCCGCAGATTTTCCCGATTGTCGCCAGTTTTGCCGCGGAGAGGGGTGTTGCGTTGCGGATCGATCGGCAGACGGTGTTCCTGGCGTCCGATTTACCGGAAACGTTGCGTACCTCCCAGGGATTTAGCAGTGAGTTTTATGGCGACGCGATTTCTGAGGCCCTGTTCTTGCAGACGCTGGACGCGTCCGCAGACCGGGGAGAGTCCTCGCTGGAAGTGATGTGTCATCCGGCGTTTATCGATGACATCATTCGACAAAGTGCCTACTGTTACCCCCGCTTAACTGAGCTTGACGTACTGACGTCTTCGTCATTGAAATACGCTATTGCGGAGCGCGGTTATCGTCTTGGCAGTTTTCTGAACGTTTAATTCCTGAGTTGGCGGCGCGTCGGTGCGCCGCATTTTTTTGTCTGCGTCAGTGATATTTGCCGCAACCAGTCCGCCCCCCCCGTTATCGCCACCCACTTCACGAATTCACTGTTTTTGCACCGTCCGGGGGTAAAATCAGCTAAGATAGCGTTTTTCAGATTTTTAGAATTTGTCTTTAGTGAAGCAACTGATTATGAAACCTCTTCGCC
Source organism: Citrobacter sp. Awk 2 (assembly GCF_028069815.1). Lineage (NCBI taxonomy): Bacteria > Pseudomonadati > Pseudomonadota > Gammaproteobacteria > Enterobacterales > Enterobacteriaceae > Citrobacter > Citrobacter sp. Awk 2. The sequence goes on along the minus strand of NZ_JANEWL010000009.1, from coordinate 7,049 downwards.
AACAAAATCGTCCGGTTATCAGCTATGTTCCTCGTGTGGAGCCAGCTCCACCAGAGCATGCGGTGAAAATGGATGCGTTTCGTGACGTATGGATACTGCGCGGAAAATATGTCGCTTTTGTCTTAATGGGGGAGGCGTTTCAGCGTTCGCCTGCATTTACGGTTCCGGAGTCGGCACAGCGCTGGGCTAACCAAATTCGCCAGGAAAACGAACTGAGCGATTAATTAGATATAAAAAAACCGCCGGAGCATAACTCACCGGCGGTTTTTTGTTTTATACAGACAGGATTTTAGCGATGCGCCAGTTCGGCGTGATCGTCGCTGTCCAGAATCGTTTTATCGGTCTGTTTCAGCCATTGGCTGGTAAGCGTACCCGCGGTCATGGAACCGCTAACGTTCAATGCAGTACGGCCCATATCGATCAGTGGTTCAACAGAAATCAGCAGAGCAACCAATGTGACCGGCAGACCCATGGCAGGCAGTACGATCAGTGCCGCGAAGGTCGCGCCACCGCCCACACCCGCAACCCCTGCGGAACTGACGGTCACGATACCCACCAGCGTGGCAATCCACATTGGGTCCAGCGGGTTAATACCGACAGTCGGTGCCACCATCACGGCCAGCATCGCCGGGTACAGACCCGCACAACCGTTTTGACCAATCGTTGCACCAAAAGAGGCGGCAAAGCTGGCAATGGACTCAGGGACGCCCAGGCGACGGGTTTGTGCTTCGACGTTCAGTGGAATAGAAGCGGCGCTGGAGCGGCTGGTGAAGGCGAAAGTCAATACCGGCCAGACTTTGCGGAAGTATTTCAGTGGGCTAACGCCGTTAATACCCAGCAGTATGCCGTGTACGACGAACATAATGCCCAGGCCGAGATACGAGGCAACGACGAAGCTGCCCAGCTTGATGATGTCCTGCAGATTGGAGCCGGCAACCACTTTGGTCATCAGTGCCAGAACACCGTACGGAGTCAGTTGCATCACCAGACGAACCAGCTTCATCACCCAGCTCTGCAGGGTATCGATAGCCGTTAATACACGCTCGCCTTTTGGCGCATCATCTTTCAGCAGTTTAAGTGCCGCAACGCCCAGGAAGGCCGCGAAAATAACGACGCTGATAATCGACGTCGGGTTTGCACCCGTAAGATCGGCAAATGGGTTTTTCGGGATAAACGACAGCACCAACTGCGGTACGCTGAGGTCGGCAACTTTACCCACATAATTGGTTTCAATGGCGGTCAGGCGTGCGGTTTCAGCGCCGCCTTGCACCAGCCCTTCAGCAGTCAGACCAAACAGGTTTGTCACCAGAACACCCACCAGCGCGGCGATCAGCGTGGTAAACAGTAGCGTTCCGATAGTGAGGAAACTAATTTTGCCCAACTGAGAGGCGTTATGCAGACGCGCAACGGCACTGAGAATAGAGGCAAAAACCAGCGGCATAACAATCATTTGCAGCAGTTGTACGTAACCGTTGCCGACAATGTTAAACCACTGTACGGAATCTTTCAGTACCTGGCTGTCGGACCCGTAAATGGTGTGCAGGGCGAGACCAAACACCACGCCCATGACCAGACCGACCAGTACTTTTTTGGCCAGACTCCACTGTTTGTGGCGGGCTTGCGCCAGCACGAACAGCAGTACTACGAACACGATAATGTTCGCGATTAATGGAAAGTTCATCCCCGTTCTCCTGATCTTATTATGCGTATCACCATGTAATGGTGATTCTGTTGGCGCAAGATTAGCAGAACTGTGACTTGCCTCTTATATTCAAATGGAATTGTTTATACCTAAAATGACATTTTGGCTGTTTTATTAATCAGCCTGGTGCTTTATAAACCGATTAAACTGCATCTGTAGCGTGTTAATCATCTGCGATGACCAGCGCACTGCGCTGTTTTCCGGCATCGTCTGAGGCATCCAGATGGCCCAGGCAAACAGCGCCATGCACAAAAAGCGCTCCAGCTGATTTCCCTTCTGCGGGACGAGGATTGGCAGACGAAAGCGCCAGCGACAGGGCCAAAGCAGAGGAACGCCTGCCGGGGTCAGCATATCGGCCAGTATGTGACTGAGATAGCCCAACACCATACCTTGTAGCGCATCGGCCGGGATTATCCAGCTATCCGGAACTTTCAGGTAAAACGTGGCCAGCAGGGCAAAGACGGCCAGCAGGCTGTGTGTAAACCCGCGATGGCCAAATGCCCGGGCAATAGGCTTTGATATCCACTTCAGCCGCTGCCCAAGCAGGGATTTCGGGTGATCGATATCGGGCAGCAGACACGTTAGAATGGCCGAAGGCACAATATGCCACCAGTCACCCTGAGCGAGAACGGGTGTCAGCTCGGCATTTTTGGCAAATACCGCACAGGCAATAGAAAAAAGAAGGTGGCCTTCCGCCGTCATGATAAAACCCAATAAACTGTCAATTCATACAGTATAGGGGTTTTATACAGTAGGCGGAAGAGGTGACGTTGTAACCCTTTGTCACAAATGCACGATTAACGCGCCAACCAACCGCCGTCCACGGCAAGCGTGTAACCATTAATATAATCAGAAGCCTGGCTGGCGAGAAAAACGACTGGGCCTTGTAAGTCATCCGGTGTTCCCCAGCGCCCCGCGGGAATACGATCGACGATTTGCTGATTACGCGTACTGTCTTCACGCAACTGCTGCGTATTGTTTGTCGCCATATAACCTGGTGCGATGGCATTGACATTAATTCCCTGGGCTGCCCACTCATTAGCCAGTAGGCGGGTGATCCCAAGCACGCCACTTTTTGATGCGGTGTAGGACGGAACGCGGATTCCCCCCTGAAAAGAGAGCATTGAGGCAATATTGATAATTTTACCGCCATTACCCTGTGCCAGGAACTGACGCGCCACCGCCTGCGACAGAAAGAAAACGGATTTGAGATTCAGGTTCATTACGTCATCCCAGTCTTTTTCACTAAAATCCAGCGCGTCCTGGCGACGAATCGTACCTGCATTGTTGACCAGAATATCGACCCGACCAAATACCGCAACAGTTTGCGTCACGATGCTGGACAGCGCCTCCTGTTGGCTGAGGTCGGCCTGAATGGCCATAAAGCGCCGACCAACTGCGGTGATTTTTTCCTCGGTGTCATGCGGGATTTTGCGGTTTACGCCAACCACGTCACATCCGGCTTCAGCCAGCGCCAGGGCCATACCTTGCCCAAGCCCGGTATCACAACCGGTGACGATTGCGACTTTATCCTTAAGACGAAACGCGTCCAGAACCATGTTCACCTCAGCTGTTTTTACTGTTAATGCATTGCGATAGGAGAAGGATAGAAGAGGTTGAACAAAAATACAATAAAATTGAAACGTCGTTTTAATTTTATTGGTTAAGCAAAGAAAAGGGCAATATGGTCATTGCCCGGAGGGAGATTAACCGTGAAGATGCCCGGCAGTGAGCTCCGTCAATGAGGCCAGTTTGACGTCGGCAAGCACAAAACGGGGATCATCCTGATTTTCATGGGCGGGGACAACAATTGAGCGCATTCGAGCGGCTTTCGACGCAATCATCCCGTTCACGGAATCTTCCAGCGCAACACAAGATAACGGGGATACCCCCAGCTTCTGGGCACAATCGAGGTAAACCTGCGGGTGCGGTTTGCTGTAAGGTAATTTTTCTGCCGAGGCCAGTGCGTCAAAGCTATCGCGCAGATCAAACATGGTCAGCACTTTTTCCAGCATATGCAGCGGTGACGCGGAGGCCAGTCCTACCAGCATCCCCTGGGATTTGCATAGCGCTACAGCTTCACGTACGCCCGGCAACAGTGGTCTTGTTTCTTCTACCAGCGCAATGGCCCGTGTAATGATGCGTTCCGTCACCTCCTGACGAGAGGGACCGTTCCACGGTTGCTGTGCGAACCAAAGATCAACAACCATATCGATACGTAAACCAAGCGTATCGGGAAGTTCATGGCGGCGGGTGATATCTACGCCTAAACTTGCAATCACATCCAGTTCGGCCTGATCCCAGAGCGGTTCTGAATCGACCAGTAATCCATCCATATCGAAAATTGCAGCAAGAATTTGACGCGGGGTTGACATCACAACCTCTCCTTTAGGGTGATAACAGGGATTAAGAGCCCACCAGAACGAGCTCTAAGCGTTCATTATGGCTAATTTGGCAGTATACCGCCTTTAAAGATCAGGCGAAAACGGTTATCAACGGGTAAACTTAGGCCAAAATGACACGTCTTTATCAAGGGGAACTCATGACGTATCAACAAGCTGGACGCATTGCTGTCTTGAAAAGGTTGCTGGGATGGGTGATTTTCATCCCGGCGCTGATTTCAACACTGGTTTCAGTACTGAAGTTTATGTACGCGCACAGCGAAAAGCAGGAAGGGATTAATGCAGTCATGCTCGATTTTGCCCATGTGATGATCGACATGATGCGTGTGAATACGCCGTTTCTTAACCTGTTCTGGTATAACTCGCCGACACCGGATTTTCAGACCGGACTGAATCTTGTTTTTTGGTTGATTTTCATTCTGATATTCATCGGTCTGGCATTGCAGGACTCTGGCGCCAGAATGAGTCGTCAGGCGCGTTTTTTACGCGAGGGAGTTGAAGATCAGTTGATTCTGGAACAGGCAAAAGGCAGTGAGGGGTTATCGCGTGAGCAAATTGAGTCGCGTATTGTCGTGCCACATCATACGATCTTTTTACAAATCTTCCCGCTCTATATTTTGCCGGTGATCGTTATCGTGATCGGCTATTTCTTCTTTTCATTACTGGGCTTTTTGTAAGTTCGATATTATCAGGCCTGGGCTGCGTGAAGCGTCAGGCCTGATAAGCAAAGCTGCCTTCGGACTATCTATACGTTAAGCCGCCAGTAACCTTTCCATCGCTTTTTGCGCCACCACCAGATGCTGCCCGCCAAACAGAATTGCCCGATTAAGCAGCGTATACAACTGATAGATAGGCTGCCTGTCGAGAAAATCTAACGGTAGCGGCGAGACAGACTGATAACCGTCATAAATCTGCGGTGGCTGATCGGTATGTAACGGCAACATTGCCAGGTCGCACTCTCTGTCGCCCCAGTAACAGGCGGGGTCAAAAATGTAGGGGCCATTCGGTCCGAGCGCACAGTTTGCCGACCACAAATCGCCGTGCAGGAGAGAAGGCTGTGGCTGATGGGAGGAGAGTCGCTGCTGAACGTGATCGACAATGGCGTCAATATTGCCAAACGCGATGCCTTTTTCCGCCGCAAGTTCCAGTTGCCAGCCGATGCGTTGTTCGGCGAAGAAGGTTGACCAGCGACGCTGCCAGGCATTGGGTTGCGGTGTAGTGGAGAGTGCATTATCGAAGTCGAGGCCGAACTGTGGCTGATCGCTCCATTCGTGCAAATGTGCAAGTTGTTGTCCGAGAATAAACGCGTTGTGGGCATCAAGCGGGCGGGGAGGGAGGAAGTCCATAACCAGGAAACTGTAATCTCTGTCTGCACCCACTGCCCAGACTTTGGGAACAGAAACGGTTTGACTCCGGGAAAGCAGTTCTAACTGGTCTGCCTCCGCCGTAAAGCCAGACAACAACTCTCTTTCATCACATTTGACGAAAAAATCGCGCCCCGCATAGCGTAAATGCCATGCGGCGTGGATCTCTCCGCCGGGCAGTTCATTACGCAGTTCGATTTCGCCTTCACCTAATTGCTCGCTTAAAAGACGACTGATAGCCTGCCACATGATGTCTCTCCCCATGTTGTCTGCCAGATCATAAGGTTAGCGCAAGAATGCGGTAAAAAAACACGAACTGACGCACACCGTAGACGCGTCATCGCTGGAAAGGCACTTATTGTACGTCGTGCTTCCACACCTCCCTGAGAAATGACGACTTTCGGTTTAACATGATTCACTTCTTTGTAATCACGTGATTTTTTATCATAGACGCATAATACACATGTCGACAGTTTTGTCGGTAAATCCCCCTTAATGCTTGATAAGGGGGATGTGTAATCAGCGGGCAAGATACGAATATATTTTTTGCGTATCGTCCAGCGCGCACAGACGTGTGCCCTGATTCAGCGTTGCTGCGCTACCCGCAGCGACGCCAAAACGCACAATCTCTTCAAACGGGGTATTTTCTGCCAGTTTCAACGTCATCGCGCCGACCATACTGTCGCCTGCGCCAACGGTACTTTGGCTTTTCACCGGCGGTGGGACGACCTGGACGCATGTTTCTTTATTGACGCCCAATGCCCCTTGTGGCCCAAGAGAGACCACAACGCGAAGCGCTTTGCCGCTTTGTATAATCTCCTGTGCTGCTTTGCGAACGTCATCGGGTTGTGTGAGTTCGCGTTTCACCAGCGCACTCAATTCTTTGAGGTTGGGTTTTACCAGTTCGATACCGCCGATGGCTAATGCCGCAGTCAGCGCCTCACCAGAGCTATCGACAATGCAGCGAATACCCTGTTTTTGTACGGTGGTGATGAGCCGTGTCAGTTTTTCTATTTGTACACCGGGCGGCAAACTGCCGCTAATGACCAGTATCGCACCCGATTCAATTTCCAGTACCTGATCCTGCAGTTGGTAGAATTCGTCATCAGTCAGCGCGGCACCGGGCATGACAAAACGATACTGCTCACCGCTGGATTCGACGTGGACATGGAGATTTTGTCGGGTCCAGTCTTTGGCTTCGATAGTCGAGACGGGAACATTTTCGTCGGCAAGTAAAGAAACTAAGTGCTCGCCAGTCGCACCACCGACCGGAAAGATGGCCGTTGCAGTTCCGCCAAGATGTGCAATGGCACGGGCGACGTTGATGCCTCCACCGCCAGGTTCAAAAACCGGTGAGGTACAGCGAAGTTTACCTTCGGGGTAGATTTGTGGGGTGATTGTTGCGCTATCGAGAGAGGGCGCAAGTGTTAACGTATAGATACGTACCATCTTTACCTCCTGTTAGGCTGACCCCAGTCTGGCACTTAACGTCACGAAAGTGAAGTAATTAACAACATGATTTCTCGCAGCTTTATTTAAAATTCTCGTGCCAAAGATATATAAATAAAATAAAGGATTAAG
>NZ_JANEWL010000089.1:0-21125 GCF_028069815.1 Citrobacter sp. Awk 2 | reverse complement strand
CTATAGCACTTTATGTGATAATTTTTTATCTACAAGGGGGTTATTAATATTTAGAACGATTCAAAAATGGAGTTTTTGACATGGCTATACCTGCTTATCTTTGGCTAAAAGATGACGGCGACGCAGATATTAAAGGTTCTGTTGACGTTCAGAATAGAGAGGGCAGTATCGAGATTCATAGTTTCGCGCACGGGCTGCATCTTCCCACGGACAACATGACGGGTAAAATTACAGGTACCCGCGTTCATAGCGCGTTAACGTTCGAAAAGGAATTCGACTCATCGAGCCCCTACCTCTACAAAGCTGTGGCAAAAGGCCAGACGCTGAAAAGCGCCGAATTTAAGTGGTACCGCATCAATGACGCAGGACAAGAGGTTGAATACTTCAACATGCTGTTGGAAGGTGTAAAGGTCGTCTCGGTCTGCCCACTGATGCATAACTGCAAAAATGCCGGTACCGAAAAACATAATCATCTCGAGGCCGTGTCGCTGCGCTATGAGAAAATTACCTGGAAGCACTGTGATGGGAATATCATGTTCACTGATACGTGGAACGAGCGATGATCCATTGCACCTTTCGGCTGAACGGGAATGCGCTGTCAAACCTGAGCTGCCCTGGGATAGGCTTCTTCCCCGCATACTCCGGTAATACAGGGCAACATCGTAATAATCCGGACTCAATCACGGTAAAGAATATTGGCCCATTGCCGCCAGGAAAATATTATATTGTCGACCGCCCCCGCAGCCTGAGCACTCGCGTAAGAGATGTTTTTGCTACGACATACACAGGATCGGATCACTCAATTTGGTTCGCCCTGTACAGAGTGGACAGCAACATCGACGACCATACTTTCGTTGCTCAGGTCGAAAGGGGAAACTTTAGGCTTCACCCGGCAGGATATGAGGGGATTAGCAACGGCTGCATAACACTGCCTTCTCCATCTCATTTTACTGTGCTGCGTGAAGCGCTCATGAGGACCCCAACAGTATTGGTAACGGCGTCACTCAAAGCGTATGGCACAATTCAGGTGTATTAACGATGACACCAGCGAAGCAAGCAGGATTATGGCTCATTCAGTTTATGTCATTTCTCCTTATTTTTTCAGCATGTTACCTGCTATTGCCTGAAGTATATTTGTTCGAGCGTTTTAGCGATCTGGTTGGTTTTATTACCGAACAGGACTGGAATGATTTATTTATGCTAACCGTCCTCTGTGTGTCAGTACTCATCAACACGCTGTTGATTTTTGTTATTGCCAGGCAGAAGAAAAAACACGATTAAGTACCAGCCCGGTCATGCTAGCCGGGCTCCTCTTACCTTCTCCGCCGTAGTTAGCAACAATAGCTCCAGTCATTGCATCATTTGCAACACAATCAAGAGCACAACACATGATGATGGGTAAAGCCGAATACGCCAAATTTAGGGGTGTCAGCCGCCAGACCGTTTATGCCTGGATTGCGCGCGGGGAACAGCTACTGAGTAGCAACAAAATTGATTTATAAAACGCAACATTTTGCGCAAAAGTGTCAAGTTGAGCTATTAGAGATAAAAAATCGTTTATACCAAACAAACCCAATACAGCCCCTCACCCAGCGCCTACTGCTCACAACACGTCCGGTGCTTTGCCACCTGGCAAGCATTGCGCAAGATGTTCAGTGAGGAAATCGATGCAGGTTTTGATACGATCAGAGCTTGATGAACGCCGGGTATATACAGCCCAAATATTCGCTTCCTGATACCACTGGGGCAACACGTGAACCAGTTCACCGCGTTCAAGATACTGCGCAACATCCCATTCCGACCGCAATGTAATGCCATGACCTTTCAGTGCCCAAATGAGCACCACACTGCCGCTGTTGGAAGAATGAAAACCGTTTAGCCGGCAATGTGTCTGCTGCCTGCCATCCGTTAATATCCAGTTGCCAAATGCCGAGTTTTTTTCCTGAATCATCAGGCAATCATGTTGCACAAGCGCACTCACAGACTCCGGTTTACCGTGGCGTTCGAGATACTCAGGGGAAGCACAAAGGATCCGGCGATTAGTGGCCAACTGCCGTGCGATATACAATTCATTGATGTCATCCCCAACACGAATCTCAATATCGACGCCCTCCTCCACAAGATCCACTTCACGATCCGTTAGCGTGAGTTTTACCGTGATATCAGGGTAGGCGATCATAAATGACGACAGCGCCTCTGCGACATATTTATGCCCAAAACCAAATGAGCAGTTGAGGGTGATATTACCTGCCAGCACGCCACGTTGATTATCCAGACGACTGACAAAGCCATCCATTTCACTGACGACCTGCATCGCCCCATCCAGCGCATTTTCGCCTTCCGGTGTGAGACGCATCACTCTGTTATTACGGAAAAAAAGCCGGACGTTGAGGCATTTTTCAAGGATAGCGATGCGTTTGCTGATATAGGAGGGGGATAGCCCCAGCTCCAGCGCAGCCCGGGCAAATCCACCGTTGCGGGCAACGGTGACAAAAACGAAAAGATCTTCAACAGAAGGCCAGCCCTCAAGGGGCTGGCGATGCTTTTTACCTACAGGCGTCGTTTTCATAACATCGCAGCGAGATGACGGAAAATGACAATGTTATAACACCGATCGCAAAAATGACTGCAGTTTCTGCATGAAGATCTCTGGGATCTCCTCTTGCGGAGAATGCCCGCAAGGCAATGCTTCTCCCTGCACGCGCATCGCTTTTTCTCTCCAGGTGTCCACCACATCATACAACTGCCCTACCGTACCCTGAGCCCCCCACAGCAACAGTAGCGGACACTCAATACGCGCAGACGCATCCGCAGCATCGTCTTCAAGATCAATCGATGCCGCGGCACGATAATCTTCGCAGACCGCATGGATCATCTCTGGATTTTGGTAACAGCGCAGGTATTCATTGAACGCATCTTCTGATGTCGCCCCCGCAGTTTTTAACTGACCTGTAATATGCTTACGCAGAAAAAATGCCGGATCGTGCGCGATCATTGTTTCCGGTAATGGAAAAGGTTGGATCAGGAAAAACCACCAAAAATAGCGCGTGGCAAACGCCTTATTGGTTAATGCGTACATTGTAGCTGTCGGGGCTATGTCGATGAACGTGCAACACGTCACACTGTCAGGATAATCAAGGGCCAGCCGATGTCCAACCCGTCCTCCACGATCATGCCCGACAAAAGCGAACCGCGGATAACCCAGAATCTCCATCAGCATGACAATATCCTGCGCCATCATACGCTTTGAATAAGTACGATGCGCCGGATCACTCACTGGTTTGTCGCTGTCTCCATAGCCCCGCAAATCCGGCAAAATCACCGTGTGGCTTTTCGCCAATTCCGGCGCGACTTTACGCCATGTGATGTGGTTCTGTGGATGGCCATGTAAGAGCACCAACGGGGAACCGTTTCCTCCGACGGCGACCCGGATGGTTAAACCATTTGGCAGCCGTACATCCTTTAATGCAAACCCAGGAATGAACGGAGAAGCGCCGCATTCAATAACTGTACTCATCACTGCCTCCTGCCTTCTTTGCTTGCCCGACTTTGCCCCGTCTCATCGCCATCTCTTTTCTTAGCCACGTGCGGATACCGGACGCTTTAACCATGGGCGACGCGCATAATGCTGCGCCTCAAAATTTTCAATCTCTGGCAGATATTGCAGCGTCCAGGCAATCGCATCTTCGCCAGCGGCCAACATCTCTCGTTTGAGTTCACTAATAACAAAAGGAAGTGTTTCATCTGCTGTCACAATCTCGCAGCGTTCAAGAGAAACCGTAATCAGATTGCTGTCAGCCTTCGTGGCCAACTGTGCCAGACGAGCCAGAGACGCGTCATCCAAAGAGATTGTCAGGATCCCGTTGCGCTGGCAGTTGTCATCAAAAATCCCGGCGAAAGTGGAACCTAACAGCGCCCGGATGCCCAACTGTTTTAATCCCCAAACGGCATGTTCGCGGCTCGATCCGCAGCCAAAGTTGGGGCCGACCAGCAAAAATGTCGCGTCCTGCCAGCCAGGCATATTGAGAATAAAATCGGGATTAGGCTGACCATTGCCCAGGAAACGACGATCGAAAAACACCCCTTTATTCAACCCCTGACGATCGATCCCTTTCAGGAACTGTTTCGGCATAATCACATCGGTGTCGATGTTCGGTTCCAGCATTGGCGCAATTCGCCCGCTAATTTGCTTAAACGTATCCATCTCATTCCCCCGCCTGAAGTAATGTCCGAACATCGACCAGATGCCCTGCTACCGCTGCTGCCGCGACCATCGCCGGGCTCATTAAATGCGTTCTTGCCCCTGCGCCCTGCCGCCCAGGGAAATTACGGTTCGTACCCGATGCGCAGCGATCGCCTGCTGCCAGCACGTCCTCGTTCATCGCAAGGCACATTGAGCAACCCGACTGACGCCATTCAAAACCAGCGTCAATGAAGATTTTCGCCAGCCCCTCTTCTTCCGCCTGGCACCGGACCTGCGTTGAACCGGGCACAATAATCCCGCGCACATGGCTGGCAATTTTGCGTCCTGCCACGACTTTCGCGACGGCCCGCAGATCTTCAATGCGGCCATTCGTGCATGAGCCAATAAAAGCGTGCGAAATACGAATGTCACTCACCGGCGTACCGGGCAGCAGGTCCATATACTGGAGAGCTTTCTCAAGCGCGAGACGTTTAAGTGGATGCGTTTCATGTTCCGGGGATGGAACATAGCCGGTGATCGCACAGGTTTGATCCGGGCTGATCCCCCAGGTCACTTTAGGCTCAAGATCGAGACAGTCGATCGTCACGGTCTTATCAAAAACCGCATCTGCATCACTACACAACTGCGACCACTCCCGCAATGCCAGTTGCCAGAGTTCACCTGCGGGCATTTGCGGCTTCCCGTAGATATAGTCAAAAACCTTTGCATCCGGCGCAATAATCGCACCGCGAGCCCCTGCCTCCACAGCCATATTGCAAAGCGTCATTCGCCCCTCAACACTCAGGGCACTGATTGTTTCACCGTCGAATTCGATGGCATATCCTGTCGCACCATCTGCGCCAGTACGTTCGAGTAATTCAAGAACGATATCTTTTGCAGAACAACCAAAAGGTAATTCACCCTTAACGCTGACACGCAGGGTTTTCAGCTTACGATACACCAGCGTCTGAGTAGCCAGCAGGTGTTCGATTTCCGACGTACCGATACCAAATCCCAGAGCGCCGAACGCACCGTAAGTGGTGGTATGGCTGTCGCCAGCCGCAATCACCATTCCGGGCATGACCAGCCCTTGCTCGTGGGCAACGACATGTTCTATCCCTTGTCGTGGGTCCAGCACATCAAATAACGTGATACCAAAATCAGCGGCGTTTTCCCGAAAATAATCAACCTGCAGCTGGCCGCCGGGATCCGTCATCAGCATATCGCGCTGTGGTCGGGTGGGATTAACATGATCAACATTCAGCAGAAAGGCTTCCGGATGCCGCACCGGCCGTCTCTGTTCCCTTAACCCGCTAAATGCTTGTGGACTGGTATATTCATTGAGTATCGAACGATCGATATAAAGTAAAACATGTCCTTCGTTATCAAGTTCCCGAACGGTATGCGATTCAACTAATTTTTCATACAGCGTTTTAGCAGACATAGATATATTCCTGGGGTAACGAATGGCTGAATAATGAGATATTCGTCATTGAGGCTTTTAGCTATAGTGACACATTCATGAAAAAACGATGATTCCAGTCGGGAAAGTATAAAAACACACTTCGTGTTGGTGAGCAGACGTCACCCACAGCAAGCTATAAGTATGGATTAGAAAGGAGGATAAGATTGTTACCGCTTAGATATGCGAGGAAGTCTCACTTCTGAGTGATGACGATACAACTACACTCTTGTTAAGATGATCAATCTGATGATGAAACAAGTGCAGGAAGAAGGACATGACCACACGTTACGCTGCGCCAATCAAGCCGGGTGATACCATCGCCTTATTTTCGCCTTCTTCCCCTGCCACGGCATTTGCTCCCAATAGATATGCCCGAGCCAAAGAATTTATTCAAAAGCAGGGTTACCGAATAAAAGAAGGTGCATTAACCGGAAAAAGTGCAGGCTGGCGGTCTGGAAGCATCAAGGCTCGTGCAGATGAATTTAATCAATTATTACACGATCCTGATGTGAAATGTATTATGTCAACAATTGGCGGCAATAATACTAATGCAATACTTCCTTATATTGATTACCAACAAATAATCACGAGCCCCAAAATCATCATTGGTTATTCAGATATAACCGCTTTATTACTGGCCATTTATCAAAAAACAGGATTAATTACCTTTTATGGTCCGGCAATGGTCGCATCCTTTGGGGAATACCCACCACTGGTTGACTGGACTTTCGACTACTTTTCGACGATTGTCACTGGCAATCTCCCCCTTCCATTATCCTTGATCCCACCTTCATGTTGGTCAGAAGAACGCCTGGAGTGGGAAACCCAGTCCCGTGCAAAGACCTTAAGGCCAAATACCTGCCAGTATTATGGAGAAGGAAAGGTTACCGGGCGTTTGATTGGTGGCAATCTCAATACGCTGTATGGAATCTGGGGTTCCGAATATATGCCGGAAATTCTGGCCGGTGATATTCTGCTCATCGAGGATAGCCTGAAGGATATCTCTGAGTTAGAAAGGGAGTATGCTCACCTGGCACTCTGTGGTGTCTTTGAAAAAATATCAGCTATTATTCTCGGCAAGCATGAATGCTTAAATGATCTGGGTTGTGGGCAAACACAGCTTGAAATATTACGTGAAGTGCTGGCTGGCCGAAATATCCCTATCGTATCGGATTATGATTGCAGCCATACACATCCGATGATGACCTTACCACTCGGAGTGACTGCTGAAATTGATTTTGCCGCTGAACGCATTGCGTTAGTCTCACCATGGCTGGCGGCATGAGAAAATAGGATCGGAAGTTTGTCGGTCAGGCCTGGGAATATGGCAACGCTTTTGGACGCTGCCATCCCGAAGATGGAAACGTCCGTTAGCGTTTTATTCGAAAGTCAGCTCACACGAGTTCTTTGAGCTGCTCCTGCATATAGGTCGAAAAATACTCTGGATTCTTGATAAGGATACGGTTACCGGAGGCAACTTTTTCTGCCCATCCGGCCACTTTTTTCGTGAACTCGGGATTCCATCCCTCCTGCTCACCCCGTGCCATCACAACTTCCGGACTCGCTGGCACACCTAAGTCATGCAAATACTTTAAGATTCCCTTAGCGGTACTTTCGTCCATTGAATGGGGTACTGACACTGAGGTGTTCATACCACCAATAAAATCCAATGCTTTCTCAATTGCTGTTGGCATGCTCTTATCCTTAAAATTAACCACGTGAGAGACACATTTATACTATGTACCCAACTCAGTCGGGATATCAAAGAGAACGTTGCCTTTATTTGATTTACCCCTCAGCTAAACGCTTGCGGCGACTGTTTTCTGCGCTATTTTTTTGCTTCCCCGGCTAAAACCAGGCCAGTAGCCACCGCATTACGCGGCCCTTCGGTCCCCCGGATATTGCCCTGTCCCGCGACGACACCGTAATGCGCCAACGCGTCGGTGATCATCTGCGGAATTTCAAAATCCAGCGATGAGCCCCCCACCAGCACGACAAAAGTGATATCACGAATGGAGCCGCCGGGTGACACCTGGCGCAATGCACGCAGGCAGTTGGTCACGAAGACCTTCTCCTTAGCTTGACGTCGCACCAGACGAATTTTTTCCAGCGAAGTCTGGTTATCCACGGGGATCAGCTCGCCGTCTTTCAGATACACCACTTTGGCAAATACCGACGGGCTGAGTGGTTCGCGGAAAAACTCCACCGCACCGTTCTCATGACGAATACTGAACAGGCTCTCTACTTTCGCCAGCGGGTATTTTTTTATTTCCTCGGCCAGAAACGGATCGCTCAGACCCAGCTCCGTCTGAATCAACAGGCTGACCATATTCCCCGCGCCGGCCAGATGTACCGCCTTTACTGCACCTTCGCTATTGATGATGGCTGCATCAGTGGAACCAGCGCCTAAATCGAGGATCGCCAGCGGCGCAGCACATCCAGGCGTCGTTAACGCGCCAGTCACGGCCATATTGGCCTCTACACCACCCACTTCAACAGAGGTGTTTAATCGCGCGCTCAACTCGCTGGCAATAGCCTGCATTTGTAAACGATCGGATTTCACCATCGCCGCAATACCGACAGCATTTTCCATCGAACACTCCCCGGCGATGCCGCCCTGCACCTTACGAGGAATAAACGTATCAACTGCCAGCAAATCCTGAATATGCACCGCGTTCATATCATGCCCGGACAGCGAAGCCATCACCTTACGCACGCGTTCCAGCATACCGCCTGCATGTGTCCCCGCTTCACCGCGAATGTCACGTACAGGCGCACAGGCGCTCATCGCCTGCATAATAGCCTGCGCCCCTTGCGCCACGTCAGCCTCGCCGTCGCGCCTTTCTCCGCGGATAAAAATCTTACCCGCCGGGATCACCCTTGAGCGCACATCACCCTGCGGCGTTTTCAGCACCACGGCGGAGCGGTTACCAATCAGCGCCCTGGCAATAGGGACGATGGTTTGCGTTTCCTCCGGCGTCAGGGCAAAGAACGTGGCGATGCCGTAGGGGTTAGACAGCGCCCGAACAACCTGGCCCGCGGCCGCGACTTCGACCGCCGCCAACACCCCCTCCGGCACTTTTTCCAGCAGCGTGACTTCATCAACCACCGGCATAGTTCGCCGCAGACGATTGTTCACCAGCACGCCATCATCTTTTTTCAGGATCGCCGCCACCACGTTCACGCCGCGATCCAACGCGTCGTTGATCAGCCAAACAGCTTCGAGAAAATCCATTTCCTCACCCACCAATGGGATCCAGCCCTGGGCAAACCGATCCTCGCTCAATGCCGCCAGCTTCTCCACTGCAATGGTGGTTCCCATTCCCACGCCAACGCCGCCGGGCGTTTGTGGGTTATGACCAATCATCGTCGATTCAGTAATGATGGTTTCGGTGATCGTTTCCATCGCCACATCACCAATGACCGGTGCGGCCTCATTGATACAGATTTTCGCCACATCTTTAAGCGACCATGGTGTTTTTTCCAGCGCCTGCTGCAGGGAAGCGACCACCCCGGCAATATTGTCCCGCGTTCCTTTCATGCCCGTGGTCGCGACAATCCCGCTGGCGATAAACCGGCCATGCTGCGCCAACGCCACTTCCGTGGTGGCGTTGCCAATATCAATCCCTGCAATTAACGGCATATTCCCTCCGTCACTGGCTGCCTTTACGCAGCTTGTTTCTCTGCTGATACACCTCTGCCGACTCGCGCACAAATCCGGCGTTCACCGTCGCGTGCCAGGTATGCTCCAGCTCATCAGCAATCGCCTGTAGCTCCGCGAATGAAGAGCGAAACGGGCGTAGCGCGTTGTAGATTTCCAGAATGCGGGTATCCGGGATGGCAATCAGTTCCGCCGCCCGACGGAAGTTGCGCGCCACGGCGTGACGGTGCATCTGTTCGGCAATCTGCGCCTGATACTCCAGCGTTTGCTGGGAAATACGCACATCCTGCGGCCCTACATGTCCCGCCAGCACATTCTCAAGGGTGATATCGGTTAATGGTTTCCCGGTGGGGGTCAGGATTTTCTCCGGGCAGCGGGTAGCTAAAGGGTAATCCTGCGCGGTCATGATGTTGTCGTTCATTGTCATTCCCTTACTAGTGCAATATGCAGCGTGACAGGCGCAGCATCCTGCACCACATGCTTGGTTTCTTTAATGTGAAACAACGCGGCTTTGGCCATAAATTTGGGGCGCACCATCTGGTCATTGACCACCGGAACCGGCGAGGGCGACTCTTTGCGTGCATAGCGCGCAGCGTTCTTTCCAATCTGACGATACGTTTCCAGCGTCAGCAGCGGGGCCTGAGAGAAGAGTTCAAGGTTACTCAGGGGCAGCAAATCACGCTGATGGATAACCGTGGTTCCCTTTGACTGAATACCAATCCCGATGCCGGAGCCACTGAGGTTCGCCGCATCCCACGCCATAAAAGAGACATCCGAGGTGCGCAGAATTCTCACCACTCGCGCATGCAGTCCCTCTTCTTCAATTCCTGCCACCAGCTCTTTCAGAATCGCGTTGTGCGGCATATCAATCAGGGTTTTATGCTGGTGCTTGCCAAAGGCCGGTCCGACGCCAATCACCACTTCGTCAGCGCGATCGTCTGCTTTTGCCGCCTCGCCTTCACTGACCTGCAAGGTAAAAACGGGCTTACGTTCAGTTGTGCATTCCACGGTGTACCGCCTTATTCAATCGAGCTGGGCTGAACCACGCCCGCAATATTTTTAATTTCCGCCCAGCGTTCGGCACTGATGCGATAGCCGGTGCCGGGTCCCTGATAATCATTGATGTCGTTCACGGCGCTGACCACGTCGAACTGGCGATCCAGAATGGCCGATGTTTGCAGGTAATCACCGGTCACACGCTGTCTCAACATATTGAGAATATTGCTGGCGATATCTTCGAATCCGCTACCGCTTAGCGCCCCGACGATATCCAGCCCGGTAATGTTGCGCTTCATCATCTCTTCCACTGCCGCCAGATCTTCCACCACATTGCGCGCAGGCATGTCTTTGCTGCCGTGAGCATAGGTGGCAGCCTCCACTTCCTCATCACTGATTGTCGGCAGCCCCAGTTCGCGGAATACCGCCTGAATAGCCCGCGCCGCTTTGTTACGGATGGCGATGGTTTCTTCTTCGGTTACCGGGCGCAGGCCGCCGTCAACCATCAGATCACGTTGCAGTATGTTGTAATCATCGAAGTCTTCAGCATCGAAGTTAGAACCGGCAAACATGTTGTCGTAGTTGGGGACGGCGCTATAGCCAGAGAAGATAAAGTCGGTGCCGGGCAGCATCTGCATCAGGGTGCGGGCGGTACGGCGAATATCGGAGTGTGAGAAGGTCTGGTCATTGGCCGAGGCCACTTCAAGGTCGAGCATCGACGCAATCAGGTTTTCCGCCAGCACCGCGCGAATACCCGACGGCACTGCGCCTGTCATCCCGATACAACTGACCGCCCCGTTTTGCAGCCCCTGCACACCCGCGCCCTTGGTAATGAAAATGCAGCGGGATTCCAGGTACAACATCGATTTACTCTCGGAATAACCCATCAAGGCTTCCGAACCGGTACCGGAGGTATAGCGCATCTTCAGCCCGCGGGACGCATAGGCCGAGGCGAGAAACGCTTTTGACCACGGCGTATCGTCGCCGTCAGTGAATACCGATTCCGTTCCGTAGACCGACACCGTTTCGGCGTAGCTGGTTAACCCGCGCATTCCCAGCTCCAGCTCAGTAGCCTCTTCAACGGAACATTGTGTCAGCACGCCAGGACGACCGCACTGAGAACCGACCAACAGCGCCAGGGCGTTAAACGGCGCATAGCGGGCAATCCCGACCGTCGTTTCCTGTTCGGAAAAACCACGAATCCCCGCTTCAGCGGCATCGGCGGCAATCTGCACCGGATTATCTTTCAGGTTGGTCACGTGACACTGGTTGGAGGGCGTGCGTCGGGCGCGCATTTTTTGTAGCGCCATCATCATCTCTACCACGTTCATTTTCGCCATCACCTCCACTGCTTTCGCCGGGGTGATAGCGGTGGTAATGGCAATGATCTCTTCGCGACTGACGTGGATATCTACCAGCATTCTGGCGATCGCCAAAGCGTCGAGCTGCATGGCGCGCTCGGTTTCAGCCACGTTTATCGCGTAGTCGGCAATAAAGCGGTCAATCATGTCGAACTGTGCGCGGCTCTTGCCGTCCAGTTCAACAATACGACCCTTCTCCACCTTCACAGAAGAGGCCGGATCGTAGGGACTTTCCATGGCGATCAGCCCTTCTTCCGGCCATTCGCCAATAAGCCCATCCTGATTTACAGGACGCTTTGCAAGGACTTCGAATCGTTTTGATCTTCTCATAGTTTATAGACTCAAAAGATAAAGAATAGGGACGCCAGGCTGTATCGCTGGTGCTCTACCACCCCAGCAATCGCCTTTATCAGCAATAGCCGAACTTTAAATGAGCAGGCCGATAAAAAAATAAAATTAATTACGTTCCAATTTGATACATATTTAAATGTCAGCGTTTCATATTGAAACGGTCCACGGAAATATCCACGAGGAATTGTGACGCGCTTAAATGATCATTATCAATAAATGCCGAACACAGGAAATAAAATTAATATTTTAGAAAAACTCACACTATTGACTTAATAACTCGCCGCGAGAAAATACAGAAAACCCAATGAGAAAAAATAGCTGTAGCGCGATATTTTTTGCGACCTCAGCCCTACAACCTTGTCAGGAGATACTGTGAATAAGAGCCAACAAATCGCCACCATTACGCTGGCGGCCGCAAAGAAAATGGCGACTGCCGTCGAGGCAAAAGCGCTTAAAATCAACGTTCCAGTAGTCTTTTCCGTGGTTGACCGCGGCGGAAACACGCTACTGATGCAGCGTATGGACGAGGCGTTTGTCACCAGTTGTGATATTTCTCTCAATAAAGCCTGGACCGCCTGCTGTCTGCGGCAGGGCACACATGAAATTACCGATGCAGTACAACCTGGTGCTTCTCTATATGGTTTACAGCTCACCAATCAGCAGCGAATCGTTATTTTCGGTGGCGGTTTACCTGTTATATTCGACGGACAATTAATCGGTGCCGTAGGTGTTAGTGGCGGCACTGTAGAACAAGATAGATTATTGGCCGAGACCGCACTAAATTGTTTCTCTGAATTATAATTTAAATCTAAGAAGGTATATTATGAGCTATCGTATGTTTGATTACCTTGTGCCGAATGTTAACTTTTTTGGCCCAAATGCTATTTCCGTTGTCGGCGAACGTTGCAAACTGTTAGGCGGTAAAAAAGCGCTGCTGGTCACCGATAAAGGTCTGCGGGCGATAAAAGACGGTGCAGTAGATAAAACGCTGGTACATCTGCGTGAAGCCGGGATTGAGGTGGTCGTATTTGACGGCGTAGAGCCGAACCCTAAAGACACCAACGTGCGCGACGGTCTGGAGGTATTTCGTAAAGAGCAGTGCGATATCATCGTTACCGTCGGCGGCGGTAGCCCGCATGACTGCGGTAAAGGTATCGGTATCGCGGCCACGCACGAAGGCGATCTCTACAGTTACGCCGGAATTGAAACGCTGACCAATCCGCTGCCGCCAATCGTTGCGGTCAATACCACCGCGGGTACCGCCAGCGAAGTCACCCGCCACTGCGTGCTGACCAATACCAAAACCAAAGTGAAGTTTGTGATTGTCAGCTGGCGTAACCTGCCGTCGGTTTCCATTAATGACCCGCTGTTGATGCTCGGTAAACCAGCACCACTTACCGCCGCGACCGGGATGGACGCCCTGACTCACGCCGTGGAAGCTTACATTTCCAAAGATGCTAACCCGGTCACCGATGCCGCCGCTATCCAGGCGATCCGTCTGATCGCCCGTAACTTGCGCCAGGCCGTCGCGCTGGGCAGCAACCTGAAAGCCCGTGAAAATATGGCCTACGCCTCTCTGCTGGCCGGTATGGCTTTCAACAACGCCAACCTCGGCTATGTTCATGCGATGGCACACCAGCTCGGTGGTCTGTACGACATGCCACACGGCGTGGCAAATGCGGTACTGCTGCCACACGTAGCCCGTTATAACCTCATCGCCAACCCGGAGAAATTTGCTGATATCGCTGAGTTTATGGGCGAGAACACCGACGGGTTGTCAACCATGGATGCCGCTGAGCTGGCCATTCGCGCCATCGCCCGTCTTTCCGCCGATATTGGTATTCCACAGCATTTGCAGGAGCTGGGCGTCAAAGAAGCCGATTTCCCTTACATGGCGGAAATGGCGCTGAAAGATGGCAACGCGTTCTCGAACCCGCGTAAAGGGAACGAGAAAGAGATCGCTGAAATCTTTCGTCAGGCTTTCTAATCCAAAGGGGGCGCAATGTCACTTTCATCACCGAGCGTACATCTGTTTTATCACCCACGCTGGCAGGATACCCGCGCGCTTGATGAGCTGTGCTGGGGGCTGGAAGAGCAAGGCGTCCCATGCCGGACTGTCTGTTGCGACGAGAATGACTGTGCGCTGGCCTTGAGCAAACTTGCGGCCAAAAGCTCAACGCTGCGTGTCGGTCTTGGTCTCAACGCCACGGGTGATATTGCGTTAACCCACGCCCAGTTGCCCGAGGATCGGGCGCTGGTTCGTGGTCATATCACCGCCGGAATGGCGCAGATCCGCACGCTTGGCGCCAATGCCGGTCAACTGGTCAAAGTGCTTCCTTTCAGCGAGATAAAATAAATGTACCGTATCTATACCCGTACTGGTGATAAGGGCACGACCGCGCTGTTTGGCGGCAGCCGTATCGACAAAGACGATATCCGCGTGAATGCCTATGGCACCGTGGACGAACTGATTTCCCAGCTTGGCGTCTGCTACGCCAGCACGCGCCTGACAGCGCTTCGCCAGGATTTACATACCATCCAGAAGACGCTGTTTGTGCTTGGCGCGGAACTTGCCAGTGATGAGAAGGGACTTGCTCGCTTAACACAGACGATTAGCCCCGAGGATATTCAGGCGTTAGAGCAGCTTATTGATCGCAATATGACGCAAAGCGGTCCGCTAAAAGAGTTTGTTGTTCCGGGGAAAAACCTCGCATCGGCACAGTTGCATGTTGCGCGCACGCTGGCGCGTCGGCTGGAGCGACTCCTCATCGCCATGGACAGAACGTTGACGCTGCGTGATGAGCTTAAGCGTTACATCAATCGTCTGTCCGACGCCCTCTTCTCGATGGCGAGGATCGAAGAAACTACTCCAGATGTTTGCGCTTAAACTGGCTGGCATCGATGTCGTACTGTTTCATCTTACGCCACAAGGTGGTGCGGCCAATATTCAGCAGTTGCGACATTTCCTGCACACGTCCGCTGGTGACGCGGGCGGCATGGATAATTGCTTCTTTTTCGATGGCGGTAAACGTCAGGCTGGCTGGCAGCAGCGATGATGCAGTCTCCAGGCCTGGGCGTTCCGCAAACAGATAATCCGGCAGATTACTCAGGCGAATATGGCCATTGTCGCTACTGATAGCGATATTTTCGATAATGCTGTTGAGCTCAAAATCATTGCCCGGCCACGAGTAGGCAACCAGTTGTGCCAGCGCGTCATCGTCCAGCTTCAGACTGGATGAAAAGCGTTTTTTCAGGCTATTTAAGCGTGTATGAATCAGCGCCGGAATGCTGTTACGCCGTGCCCGCAGCGGTGGAATAACAATTTCAAAGGAGTGTAACGCGTAATACAGTTGGCGGCTAAAGCGGTTTTGCTCCACCAGGTTGGCGAGATCAACCGTAGTAGTGGCAATCACTTTCACATCAACCGGGATCAGGCGGCGGGCATCAAGGCGAGTCAATACGCCCTGCTTGATAACCTGCAACAACGCGGATTGCAACTCGGGTGCCAGATACTCAATTTTTTCCAGAAACAGCGTACCGCCGTTCGCCAGCTCAAGGCGGCTCAGCCGACCGTTTTCATCATCGGTTGGCGCACTGCCCATAAAATCCTGCCCCAGCACGCTGTTGGCATACAGTTGGCAGTTAACGGCGATATAAGGCCCGCTGGCACGTTCACTTTCATTGTGAATAGCCTGGCTCAATAGCTCTTTACCCACCCCCTCTTCACCGCACAACAGAATAGGGAAACTCCCTCTCGCCGCCTGGCGACCAAAATGGATCAGTCGACGGGTTTCCGGGTCATCCGTCGACATCTGTTCAAAGGTGTGGCTGACTTTCCCGAGCTGGCTGGTCATCAACTGACGCATTTGTTCAACGGGATGAAGCAGCAGAATAAAGCTGTTGCCCTGTTCTTCAACGATAGGTTTCAGAGTAATAACAGCATCAACAAACTGGTGCTGGCTTTCGAAAGTCACTTCGACGTGATTCAGGCCACGAGCATGTTTGATCGCCCGGCGCAGCAAGGTGGGCAGATTAACCAGGTCATTAATGTTTTTACCCTGGCTGGCCTGTGCATCCAGATGTAAAAGCAAAGCGGCACGGGCATTAAGAAACTGCAGAACGCCCTGCTCGTTCCATGCCATTACGCCATCATCCATGCTCTCTAACAGCCCATACATCTGATTAAGATGGCGGTTAGATTCGGCCAACAGGCTGTCGGTCAGCAAAGAGTTGCCGACTTCTCTGGCAATCGCCAGCGTCAGGGAGAGATCGGAAACGGACTCATGCTCCACCAGGCAGCACAGGGAAATGGAGCCAAACAGCCGCCCATGGTTATCAAAGACCGGGGTAGAGCAGAACGACCACGGATGCAGCGCCTGCTTAAAATGCTGATCGCCTGAGGTTTTTGTTGGCTGCCCTGGCATCGTCGCCAGCGATAGCGCACAACTGCCGATAATGCTCTCCGCACAGTAGCTACCGTCACGAAAGCCAAGTTCCGCCAGTTGTTCCACCGTCTGCGGATCGCCGCACCGGCTGAGAATACAAGCCGATTCATCCAGAATCAGCAGCGCACAGGGACGTCCATCCATAAACTCCCAGGCATCTTCCAGTGCGGCCTGTCCAATCGTCAGCAGTGCAGTCTTACGGCGGCAAATCGACGCAAAAGTCAGTCCCTGCGCCTGATGCGGTGCCTGCCAGGTTTCCCGCTGCATAAACTTGCTGCAACGATGCCATGACTGAGCAATGACCGAAGAAACTTCCTTCCCGATGCTATGAGTGTGCGCCGTCATATCCATTTCCGCTGTTTTACCATAGACAACCCCTCCGGCAGAGACTGTCAGAGGGGGAGAAGATACTGAATAAAAGGCTTACCGACGTCTGATTAACGCGCCAGCCACTGCTGTCCCAGCAGGTCTGCCGTCAGAATAGCGGCATGGACGCTTTCAGGCGTCACCGGGAACGGCATATTGTGAATGGTTTCACCTTCCGCGCAGGTGGCTTTCGCAACAGCCATAATCTTAGCGTCGATGCCGTCTTTCACGCCCATTTGCGCCAGCGTTACCGGCAGATCCACTTTCTGGCAGAAATTCAGCACCGTTTCGATCTCTTCCATCGGGCTGTTCTGCAGCACCAGTTGCGCCAGCGTACCAAACGCCACTTTTTCACCGTGGTACAAATGGTGACACTCTTCCAGAATGGTGAAGCCGTTATGGATGGCGTGTGCCCCCGCGAGGCCACTGCTTTCAAAGCCAATGCCGCTGAGATAGGTGTTCGCTTCCACGATACGTTCCAGAGCATCGGTCACCACGCCAGCCTGTGCAGCCAGGCGAGCCTTTTCACCTTCTGTCAGCAGCGTATCATAGCACAAGCGTGCCAGGCTCAGGGCCGCCGCCGTGGACTGTCCCCCCGCCATGCTGGTCGCTCTGGCATCAAAACACGCTTTTGCTTCAAACCAGGTCGAGAGCGCATCGCCCATCCCGGCCACCAGCAGACGTACCGGCGCTTTGGCGATAATTGCCGTATCCATGACAACCATATCCGGGTTTTTCGGGTAGATCAGATATTCTTCGAACTCACCGGCTTCGGTGTAGATAACAGACAGCGCACTGGTTGGCGCATCCGTTGAGGCGATAGTTGGAATCACCACCACCGGCAGTTTCTGGTAGTAGCCAATCGCTTTGGCGGTATCCAGCGTTTTCCCACCGCCAATCCCAACCACACCACGGCAACCGTGCTGCTTCAGAATGGCAATCAGGCGATTAATTTCAACATGGCTGCATTCGCCATTGAAGCGTTCCGCGTGACAGCTAATACCGTGGCTGTGCAGGCCATTGAGTACTTTGTCTCCCGCCAGTTTCATGACGAAGTCATCTGCAATCACGAAAAAGCTGTCTGCCAGATTTTTAGCGTATTGACCAAATAAGGTAGAAGCGTCAGGACCCTGGAGATATTTGGCTGGAGATTGAATAACTTTTAGCATTCCTTTCATCCTCAAATAAGTACATGTTTTTACATGGTGAGCCCTGGCGTTAACCTGTTTAGCCTGTTGCGAACGGCAAAAACGGGAGGTACCGGAGCGATGCAATAACTGTATGGCGAGGCGGGAACAAAAAAATCATTCGTCTTTTTGTTCTGATATGAAACAGATAAAAATGACATGCGTTCCATATTGAAACGATTAACCATAAAAATACTAAGGTTTGCGATCCCGATCCGTTCATTTGCCGGCAAATCCTTGCAGAACGCGAAAATCGAATTCCCTTTGCCTCTCTCTGACACCATTAAAAGCAGTAACAAAACGTTTACTGTGCCGTGTGGCCAACATTGAAAAGGCGATAAAAAAGTCGAGCGGGCTCGCATTGTGATCATTCCTCTCACAAATACGTTCCATTACGGAACAAAAAATAACAATTACGTTCCGTAATGAAACTCATTTTGCCGCTGTTTTTTTCCACGCTGACTCCGCCAGAATCTCCCCCATCGCCTCCGCACCATGACAATGCATTCGGGGGTTTGTTTTACACTCAACCTCGAGGAGCCGTTATGTCTCAATTCTTTTTTAATCAGCGTACCCAACTCGTTAACGACGTCATCGACGGTACGATTATCACCAGTCCGTGGAACAATCTGGCGCGTCTGGAAAGCGATCCGGCTATTCGCATCGTGGTTCGTCGCGATCTCAACAAAGATAACGTGGCAGTGATCTCCGGTGGTGGCTCAGGACACGAACCCGCCCACGTTGGCTTTATCGGCAAAGGGATGTTGACCGCGGCAGTCTGTGGCGACGTGTTTGCGTCCCCGAGCGTAGATGCAGTGCTGACCGCAATCCAGGCGGTAACTGGCGATGCAGGCTGTCTGTTGATCGTTAAAAATTACACCGGTGATCGTCTTAACTTCGGCCTCGCCGCCGAAAAAGCACGCCGCCTTGGCTATAACGTCGAAATGCTGATTGTCGGCGACGACATCTCCCTGCCGGATAACAAGCATCCTCGCGGGATTGCGGGCACTATCCTGGTTCATAAAGTGGCAGGCTATTTCGCTGAACGCGGTTACAACCTCGCGACCGTCCTGCGTGAAGCGCAGTATGCGGCAAGTAACACCTTCAGCCTGGGCGTCGCCATTTCCAGTTGCCATTTGCCGCAGGAAACCGACGCCGCACCACGCCATCATGCGGGCCATGCCGAACTGGGCATGGGCATTCACGGCGAGCCCGGTGCCTCGGTTATTGCTACCCAAAACAGTGCGCAGGTGGTGACTCTGATGGTCGATAAACTCATGGCGGCACTGCCTGAAACTGGCCGTCTGGCGGTGATGATTAATAATCTGGGCGGCGTGTCCGTTGCTGAAATGGCTATCATCACTCGGGAACTGGCAAACAGCCCACTGCATCCGCGTATCGACTGGCTGATTGGCCCGGCCTCGCTGGTCACCGCCCTAGATATGAAAGGTTTCTCGCTGACCGCCATCGTACTGGAAGAGAGCATCGAAAAAGCACTGTTAACCGAAGTAGAAACCAGCAGTTGGCCGACACCTGTCCCACCACGCGAAATCAACTGTGTGCCATCATCGCAGCGCAGCGCGCGTGTCGAATTCCAGCCTTCAGCCAACACGCTGGTCGCCGGGATTATTGAGCAGGTCACCGGAACGCTTTCCGATCTGGAAGCACACCTCAACGCGCTGGATGCCAAAGTAGGTGATGGTGATACAGGTTCAACTTTTGCCGCTGGTGCACGTGAAATCGCTGACCTGCTGCATCGTGAGCAGCTTCCACTGAATAACCTCGCCACGCTGTTCGCCCTGATCGGCGAACGCCTGACCGTGGTGATGGGCGGGTCCAGCGGCGTACTGATGTCCATCTTCTTTACCGCCGCCGGGCAGAAGCTGGAGCAAGGGGCTGATGTTGCCGAAGCCCTGAACACAGGGCTGGCGCAGATGAAGTTCTACGGTGGTGCAGACGAGGGTGACCGTACGATGATTGATGCGCTGCAACCCGCGCTGACATCTCTGCTGGCACAACCGCAAAACCTGCAAGCCGCTTTTGACGCCGCACAGGCAGGCGCAGAGCGTACCTGTCTGTCGAGCAAAGCCAACGCGGGTCGCGCATCGTATCTCAGCGGTGAAAGCCTGCTGGGCAATATGGACCCCGGTGCACACGCCGTCGCAATGGTATTTAAAGCACTGGCAGAGAGTGAGTTGGGATAAGCCATAAGTGCCTGATGCGCTGCACTTATCAGGCCTACGAATGCAAACCTTTGTACGCCGCCATCCGGCAAAGAAATGCCTGATGCGCTGCACTTATCAGGCCTACGAGTGCAAACCTTTGTAGGCCGGATAAGGCGTGTGCGCCGCCATCCGGCAAAGAAATGCCTGATGCGCTTCGCTTATCAGGCCTACGAATGCAAACCTTTGTAGGCCGGATAAGGCGTTCACGCCGCCATCCGGCAAAGAAATGCCTGATGCACTGCGTTTATCAGGCCTACGAGTACAAACCTTTGTAGGCCGCCATCCGGCGAAGAAATGCCTGATGCGCTTCGCTTATCAGGCCTACGAATGCAAACCTTTGTAGGCCGGATAAGGCGTGTGCGCCGCCATCCGGCAAAGAAATGCCTGATGCACTGCGCTTATCAGGCCTACGAGTGCAAACCTTTGTAGGCCGGATAAGGCGTGTGCGCCGCCATCCGGCAAAGAAATGCCTGATGCACTGCGCTTATCAGGCCTACGAATGCAAACCTTTGTAGGCCGGATAAGGCGTTTACGCCGCCATCCGACAAAGAAATGTCTGATGCACTGCGCTTATCAGGCCTACGAGTGCAAACCTTTGTAGGCCGGATAAGGCGTGTGCGCCGCCATCCGGCAAAGCAATGCCTGATGCGCTGCACTTATCAGGCCTACGAGTGCAAACCTTTGTAGGCCGGATAAGGCGTTTACGCCGCCATCCGGCAAAGAAATGCCTGATGCACTGCGCTTATCAGGCCTACGAATGCAAACCTTTGTAGGCCGGATAAGGCGTTTACGCCGCCATCCGGCAAAGAAATGCCTGATGCACTGCGCTTATCAGGCCTACGAATGCAAACCTTTGTAGGCCGGATAAGGCGTTTACGCCGCCAT